>JAHDHM010000090.1 GCA_020631315.1 Acidimicrobiales bacterium | reverse complement strand
GGTGCCCGCGGGCGCCAGCCTCGGCTTCAGCTTCCCGACACAGACCGACGCGGTGCGCATCGATGCCGCGATCCCGGTCGTGGCCGTCGTGAGAGCCGAGCTGCTCGGCGGTCGCGGTGTCGCTGCGACACCGGCGGTGCCACTGAGCTGAGCGCCGTCGTCGACGCTGCGGTGGGGTTCGACGGTTCGGCTGGCAAGCTGTCGCGGTGGAACGACTGCTGATCGCGCTCGTCATCGTCATCGTCGCCCTGGCTGTCGCAGCGGTGCTGCGCCGGCGAGCACCCGATGCCCCGACGCAGGGCTCGGTCTACGCCCTGCCACAGCAGCTCGATCGTGACGACTTCGACCACCGCGAGACTCCCTGGCTCGCGGTCGTCTTCTCCTCCGACACGTGCGATGCGTGTGCCGAGGCGATGGTGAAGGCCGAGACCCTGGTCACCGACGATGTGGCGGTGCAGGAGGTCAGCTGGCAGTCCCGGCCCGACCTGCACGAGCGCTATGCGATCGACACCGTCCCGGCGATGGTGATCGCCGGCGATGACGGCGCGGTCGAGGCAGCGTTCCTCGGTCCGCCGCCGACGGGGGAGTTGTGGGCGGCGATGGACGCTGCGCGCAGCCGTCGCGACGGAGGGGCCTGAGCCTCAGGCGCCGGGCGTTCCCTGCGGGGTCGCGGCCGGCGGGTTGTTCGCGAGGGCGATCTGCTGGACCTCTTCACCGGTGATGGTCTCGCGATCGAGCAGCGCCTGGGCGATCTGGTCGAGCGCCGCACGGTGTTCGGTGAGCACCCGTTCGGCACGGGTCTCCTGCTCGCGCAGAATTCGCTCGACCTCTTCATCGATGACTCGAGCTGTCTCGTCGCTGTACTCGCGGCTGCCCATGAGGTTGTCGCCGAGGAACACCTGTTCCTGTGAACCCCACGCCATCGGGCCGAGGCGGGCGCTCATGCCCCATTCGCGGACCATGCGGGTGGCGAACTCGGTGGCGACCATCAGGTCGTTGCCGGCACCGGTGGAGGTGACGCCGTAGATGACGTGCTCGGCCATACGGCCGCCCATCAGCATCGCCAGACGGTCCTCGATGTAGGTGCGGGAGTACGAGTGGCGCTCCTGCGGGAGGGTCTGGGTGACGCCGAGCGCCTGGCCCGTCGGCAGGATCGTGACCTTGTGGACGGGGTCGGCTTCCTGGAGCACCGTGGCGAGCAGGGCATGACCGGCCTCGTGGTAGGCGGTCATCTCCTTCTCGTGGTCCGACATGGCGATGGACTAGCGACGCTGTCCCATGAGCACTCGATCGCGGGCGTTCTCGAAGTCGATGGCCTCGATCTGGTCGGCCCCGCGACGCACTGCGTGGAGGGCTGCCTCGTTGACCAGGTTGGCGAGAGCGGCACCGCTCATGCCGGGCGTGCCCTTCGCCATGGTGTTGAGGTCGACGTCGTGACCCATGCGCTTGTCGGCAGCGTGCACCTTGAGGATGGCGAGACGCTCCTCGGCCTCGGGAAGCGGCACGACGACCTGGCGGTCGAAACGGCCTGGGCGCAGCAGTGCCGGGTCGAGGATGTCGGGCCGGTTGGTGGCGGCCATCATGACGATGCCTTCGGTGGCCTCGAAGCCGTCCATCTCGGCGAGCATCTGGTTGAGCGTCTGCTCACGCTCGTCGTGCCCGCCGCCGAGGCCGGCACCGCGCTTGCGGCCGATCGAGTCGATCTCGTCGATGAAGATGATGGCTCGGCCCAGCTTGCGGGCGCTCTGGAACAGGTCGCGGACACGGCTGGCGCCGACGCCGACGAACATCTCCATGAAGTCAGAACCGGTGACCGAGAGGAACGGCACGCCCGCCTCGCCGGCGACGGCACGGGCGATGAGGGTCTTGCCGGTGCCGGGAGGTCCGACCAGCAGCACACCCTTGGGGATGCGGGCGCCGATGGCGGCGAACTGGTCCGGCTTCTTCAGGAAGTCGACGACCTCGGTGATCTCGGTCTTGACGCCCTCGTAGCCGGCGATGTCGCCGAAGGTGGTGGCCGGCCGTTCGGTCGTGTAGGTCTTCGCCTTGCTGCGGCCGATGGACATGATGCCGCCCATCTGGCCCTGGGCACGTCGCTGCATCCAGACGAAGAAGGCGATGAGCAGGCCCACGGGCAGGAGCAGCGGGATCATCTGGATGAGGAAGTTCGTCGACGGGTTCGAGAACTCGTATTCGACGTTGCGGGCCTCGAGCAGATCGATGTGGCTCTGGAACTGCTCGACCGGGCCGATCGTGCGCAGCGTCTCGGGCTCGGCGCCGTCCTCGGCCTGGAGCGTGGCGGTGATCTCGCCATCGCGGTTCGAGATCACGACGGAGTCGACACGCCCCTCGTTGAGCGCCACGAGATAGCGGTCGTAGGACACCTCGTCTGCGCTCTCGGAGTCGACGAGTTGCGGGACGATGAACGTCGCAGCGACGAGGACGATGAGGATCCAGAGCGACCAGCGCGGGAAACCGCCGTCGCGGCGTCCGTTCGACTCGCCGGGGCCCTGGTTCTCGGGAAGCTCACCTGCCATGTCCCCATGGTACGGCCACCCGGGCCGTTCTCCTTGGTCAGGGATGCCAAGTTCGAGCGGTGGCCACCCTGTCACCGGAGCGCGCGCCCCGGGCCGGTAACCTGGGGACATGTCCACCGGCGATCACCACCGACTCTGCGCACGTCCGATGTGTGCACACGAGGCTCGTGCGGTGTTGCTGTTCGACTACGCAGGTCGCCACGTCGTGCTCGACGAGCTCGCAGCTGCAGCAGATCCGAACCTGCTCGAGTTGTGCGCCACGCACGCCGAACGGTTCCGTCCGCCGCAGGGCTGGTCCATGGAGGACCGGCGCCTGATCGACGTCACCGAGTCGAACATCTCGCGTGCCGACGCCACCGTCTGACACCGAACCGGCGCCTGGCGAGCACCAGCTGCCGCCGCCCCCGATCCCGACGCTGCCGCTGGCGCTGCTCGTCTGGATGATCTCCCAGGCGGCGAGCGCACTGACCTTCGCCGCCGTCGCGGATCCGGGCGACACACTCACCGACCTCGACGGCACCCAGATCTTCCTCGCCGTCGTTCCGTTGCAGGTGCTGCTCCTCGTCGGTTCGTTCGCGGTCGTCGCGCCGCATGGTGCCGTCATGCAGCGACTGCGGTTGGCGTCGTGGGGACCCCGCGAGCTCGCGCTCGGTTTCGTGATGGGGGTCGGCGCCCAGATCGCGATCGGCCTCGTGTACCGGCCGATTCTCGAGGCCCTCGACCAGGAGATGTCCGCAGCACGGGATCTTGCGGCACAGTTCAGCGGCGGTGAGCTGCTGCTCCTGGCACTCATGACCTCGATCGGTGCCCCCGTGGCCGAAGAGGTGTTCTACCGGGGGCTGATCCAGGGATCGTTGGAACGGACCGGTCGGACGTGGCTCGCCATCGTCGTCACCGCGTTCTTCTTCTCGGTGTCGCACTTCCAGCTGCTCGAGGCGCCGGCGCTGTTCTTCTTCGGTGTCGTGGCCGGATGGTGGTGCCACCACACCGGTCGTGTCGGCGCCGCGATCGCGTTCCACATGGGCTTCAACGCGCTGTCGACCGTGGTCCTGATCGCCGATCAGATCTGAACGGCGGTTCAATCGCTGTCCGAAAGCCTCATGGGTCGACCCATGGCTGCCGATCGGAACACATCGCCGAGAGACGGTGATCGTGTGAGGAACCCGTCGCGTCCAACGGGTCGGATCGGCCGACGCAATGTCGACAGAGCAGCGTTGTTCACTGTGTGACCGGCCGATGGTGGCCATCCACCTCGAGACCCCGACCGCTCCGGTCACGATGCACTGCTGCTCGGCGTGCGACCGTCGCGAGTGGTCCGTCGACGGTGTGAACACCGACCGCGACACCGCCATGTCGCAGATCGCCACCACCGCCCGACGCTGAACCACCGCACCGCGCCGTTTCGGGCTGGCAACGGTGGCACCATGGATCTCCCATGGATGACGGCAACCCCCGCGCGCTCGACGACGCCGACGCGCTCGACGAGACGGCCATCGACGACGCTCCTGATGCGCCGGACCCTGCTTCGCTGATCTCGCAGCGCGAGCCACTGCTCACGCGTGTGCGCAACGCGCCCGTGACCTCGTGGATCACGTTCGTCGTGGTCACCCTCGCAGCGCTCACGGTGTTCTGGCGTCTGCATCCGAGCAAGATTTTCCTGGACACCACGCCCGCCGGCGGCGACATGGGCGCCCACGTGTGGGGCCCGGCCTACCTGCGCGACAACCTGCTGTCCGGTGGCTCGTTCCGTGGCTGGACCATGGACTGGTACGGCGGCTTCCCGGCCCTGCACTTCTACATGGTGCTGCCGTACCTGCTGATCGTCCTGCTCGACATCTTCTTGCCGTACGGCGTCGCCTTCAAACTGATCGCCGTCGCCGGCGTGACGACGATCCCGATCTCGGCGTGGTTCCTGGCCCGCATGGCCCGCCTGCCGTTCCCGGCCCCGGCGCTGTTCTCGGTCGCCGGCCTGCTGTTCGTCTTCGAGTTCAACTTCACGATCTACGGCGGCAACATCGCGTCGACCCTCGCCGGCGAGTTCGCGTTCTCGCTCAGCCTGTCGTTCGCGCTCGTCTTCCTCGGTTGTTTCATCCGTGGCGTCGACGAGGGCACGCACCGGGTCTGGGCAGCCGTGTTCCTCGCGGCGACCGCGACCTCGCACCTCATCCCGTTGGCCTTCGCCGTGGGCACCGCCGTGCTCTACGTGGCGGTGCGGGCCTACCACCGCCTGCCGCGTCTCCTCGGCGGTGGTCAGACACTGCTGGTGACCGTCGCTGCGATCTCGATGCTCGCCGCAGTGCATCGCCTGACCGATGCTGCGGTGCCACGCCTGGCCGCCTGGCTGTCGATCGTCGCGTTGCTGCTGCTCTCCGAGGTGCGTCGTACCTGGTGGGCGCTCACCGCCGGCCTCGCCGGCATTCTGCTCTCCGCCTTCTGGATGTTCCCGTTCCTCGCCCGCCGCGAGTACCTGAACGACATGGGCTGGGAGAAGCTCACGCAGGTCCGCGAGAACCTGTTCCTCCCGGAGAACCTCGGCTCGGGCACGCACCTCGAGACCCACTGGCTGCTGGCGCTCGCCGCGCTCGGTGCGGTGGCGGGTGTCGTGTTCTGGAACCGGATGGCCATGACCTGGACCGCCGTGGCGTTTCTCGCCGCCATGGGGTTCGTGCACTGGCCGCAGGACCGCCTGTGGAACGCCCGCTTCCTCGGCTTCTGGTACCTCGCCCTGTACGTGCTGGCGGCGTGTGGCGTCTGGATCGTGGGCCGAGCGATCGGCAACGAACTGCAACGCCAGTGGTCGTCCCACAAGAGCGGCGACCTCGCTCATCGCGCTGCGTACCTCGCCGCACCGCTGCTCGCGCTGACGTTGGCCTACGGCTACACGGGCCTGCACCTCGGACAGCTGCCGGGCGGCAACAACACGGCCGACGGCGGCTACGCCTGGGGCCCGCTGCGGGTGTCACCCGACGACCGCAACTTCGTGTCCGGGTGGGCGAACTGGAACTTCTCGGGCTACGAGCGCAAGACCGCGTACCCCGAGTACTTCAACCTCATCACGACCATGGACGAGCTCGGTCAGGACCGGGGCTGTGGCCGAGCGCTGTGGGAGTTCGGCCGAGAGCACCTGGACCGCTACGGCACGCCGATGGCGCCGATGCTGCTGCCGCACTGGACCGACGGCTGCATCGGCTCGATGGAGGGCCTGTACTTCGAGTCGACCGCCTCGGTGCCGCATCACTTCCTGATGCAGTCCGAGTTGTCGCAGGACCCGTCACGCCCGATGCGCGACATTCCCTACTCCGGCTACGACATCGATCGCGGCATCGACCATCTCCGCCTGACGGGCGTGAAGTACTACCTCGCGTTCTCCGAGACGGCGCTGCGCGAAGCTGCATCGAGGCCCGACGACCTGGTCCCTGTCGCTCAGAGCGATGGATGGACCGTCTACGAGGTCCAAGGCACCTCGCTGGTCGAGGCACTCACGTACGAACCCGCCGTCGTGGACGGCATCGGTCACGGCGGCCGCGAGTGGACCGACCCCGCGGTCGCATGGTTCAACGACGACAACGCCCGCGACGTGATCCTCGTCGACGACGGCCCCAACGAGTGGGCCCGAGTGCCGCTCCTCGAGTCCGGTGAGACCGAGGTCGCCGGTCCGGCACCGCGGCACGAGCTGCCGCCGGTCGAGGTCACCAACGTGGTGCTGGAGGACGATCGGGTCTCGTTCTCCGTGGACCAGGTCGGGGTGCCGGTGCTGGTGAAGGTCTCGTACTTCCCGAACTGGACCGTCGACAGCGGCGCCGGTGAGATCTACCGGGCCACGCCGAACTACATGGTCGTCGTGCCGACGGACACCGATGTCGTTCTCGAGTACAAGGACTCGATGGTCGAGTACGCGGGCTACGGCATGACCCTCGCCGGTGTGGCGGTGCTGTACCTCGCTGCCCGTCTCGACCCGTTCGCTCGTCGCCGGGAGGAAGCCGGTGATCCGGCCTTCTGGGATCGAGACCTCGAGGCCGAGGCGGCTGCCTACGCCGCCGGCGGCACCCTGGAGATCGTGGATCCCGACACGACCGATCCCGTCAACGGAGAAGAGGTGGCCGCACTCGCCGGCGCTGATCCCGACGACACCGCCGCCGTCGACCCCGATGACGACTTCTGGGGAGACACTCCCGCCGCGGAGACCGCAGACGGACCGGTCGCGGAGTCGGTCGACGACGCCGTGTTCGACGTGTTCGCCGCCACCACCGCGACGTCCACCGCGACGTCCACCGGGACGGATGCCGGCGACGGCGACACGACCGAGCTCGATCAGGTCGACGCCGACGACGATGCGGCGGAGGGTTCGGAGGAACCCCCGAGGTGAAGCGTCGGCTCCGACGGTTCCTCGCCGTCGGACTCCTGGTGACCGCGGTCGACGTGGGCCTGGTGGTCCTGTTGGTCGATGCCGGGCTGCCCTGGGTCGTTGGCGACATCGTCGCGGTGACCATCGCTGCGGTGCTCTCGTTCGCAGTGCATCGTCGCATCACGTTCGCCGACGACTCGCACGCACTCGTCGACCATCAGGTGGACTCGTTCGCTGCGGCGGTCGGTCCTGCGTTGGTGGCCGACGTCGCCGTCGTCGGG
Organism: Acidimicrobiales bacterium; assembly: GCA_020631315.1. The sequence continues at coordinate 3,524 of JAHDHM010000090.1, read as the reverse complement.
ATCGCGTCGCTGGTGCTGCCCGACTCGACGCCGTGGCTGCTGTTGGCGAAGGCCGCTGCAGTTGCTGTCGGAGCTGCGGTTCGTCTGCTGCGCTACCGGCGTGTGCTGTTCGCCGCGGTACGAGCCGACCAGGTCCCATCGGCTGACCGGCCGCAGCCGCCAGGAACCCGTCGGCTGTCCGTCGTGCTGCCGGCATATCGGGCAGAGGCGATCGTCGCCGACTCGGTGCGGACACTGCGCCGGGAACTGTCGGAGTTCGGCGACGACCTCGAGATCGTGATCGTCGACGACGGCTCGAGCGACGGGACCGCAGAGGCAGCCCGCCTCGGCGGCGCCGATCTCGTCGTCGAGTTGACCGAGAACATGGGCAAGGGCGCTGCGGTACGGGCCGGCATGCTGGCCGCCGGCGGCCGGGCGCGGATCTTCACCGACATCGACCTCGCCTACCCGCCCGGGCAGCTCCGTCGCCTGCTGGCCGAGGTCGAGCACGGTGCCGATGTCGTGGTCGGCAGTCGCCGTCATGCCGAGACGACCAAGGTCCAGGGTGCGGGTCGCTTCCGTGAGCTCGGCTCGCTGGTGTTCAACCTGTTCACCCACGTCGTCTTGCTCGGTCACTACCGCGACACCCAGTCGGGCCTGAAGGGGTTCCGCAGCGACGCTGCAGAGCTCATCTTCTCCCTGACTCGCATCAACGGGTTCGCCTTCGACGTCGAGGTGTTGCACCTGGCGGAGCGCTATCGCCTCGCCCTCGTCGAGGTGCCCGCGTTGCTCGACAACGTCGACGAGTCGACGATCAGCTTCGCCGCGGACACGGTGAAGATGGTGCGCGACGTGTTCCGTGTCCGCCGCTGGTCTGCGCAGGGTCACTACGACATCGGTGAAGCCCGGGAGCGAACGGTCGACCAGTGGAACGAGTAGTGCTCGCTAGCTTGAGGTCCTGATGACTTCCACCACCCCCATCCCGATGGAGCGCCTCGACGTCATCGTCAAGGCCTACGACGTACGCGGCACCGTGCCGGACCAGATGGACGCAGAGATGTGCCGAGGTCTCGGCGCAGCGTTCGCCCGCTTCGTCGGCACCGACAAGATCATCGTCGCCCGCGACATGCGCCCCGACGGCGTCGAGTTCGCCGCGGCGTTCGCCGATGGTGCGACCAGTCAGGGCGTCGACGTCGTCGACATCGGTCTCGCCTCGACCGACATGCTCTACTTCGCAGCGGGCCACCTCGACCTGCCCGGCGCGATGTTCACCGCTTCCCACAACCCTGCGGGCTACAACGGCATCAAGATGTGCCACGCCGGTGCGAAGCCGATCGGCGCCGAGTCCGGCCTCATGGACATCAAGGCCATGGCGTCCGCCGGCGTCGAGGCGACGGGGGAGGGCTCGGTCGAGCAGCAGGATCTGCTGCCGGCCTTCGTCGACCACGTCCTGTCGTTCATCGACACGTCGAAGCTGCGTCCGCTGAAGGTGATCGCCGACACCGCCAACGGCATGGGCGGCCATGTCGTCCCCGCGGTGTTCGAGAAGCTCCCGTTCGATCTCGAGATCCTGTATCCCGAGCTCGATGGCACGTTCCCGAACCACCCGGCTGACCCGATCCAGCCGGAGAACCTGAAAGACCTCCAGGCCCGCGTCCTCGAGACCGGCGCCGACGTCGGTCTCGCCTTCGACGGCGACGCTGACCGCGTCTTCCTCGTCGACGAGAAGGCCCAGCCCATCTCCGGCTCGCTCACGACGGCCATGGTCGCCAAGTCGGTGCTCGAACAGACCGGTCCCGGCCCGATCATCCACAACCTGATCTGCTCGAAGTCGACGGTCGAGGTCATCACCGAAGGCGGCGGTGAACCCGTGCGCACCAAGGTCGGCCATTCCTACATCAAGGCCGTCATGGCCGAGACGGGTGCGGCCTTCGGTGGTGAGCACTCGGGTCACTACTACTTCCGTGACAACTTCCGGGCCGACTCGGGTCTGATCGCCTCGATGTTCATCCTCGAGCAGCTGTCGGTCGCCGACGAGCCGCTGTCGGGCATCATCGCTCCGCTCGACCGCTACGTCGCCTCCGGCGAGATCAACACCCGCGTGCCCGACGCCGCGGCCGTGATCGAGCGCGTGGCCGAGATCTACTCGGATGCACAGCAGGATCGCCTCGACGGGCTCACCGTCGATCTCGGCGACTGGTGGTTCAACCTCCGCCCGTCGAACACCGAGCCGCTCCTGCGCCTCAACCTCGAAGCTGCCACCCAGGACGAGGTCGACGCCCGCGTCGACGAGGTCCGCGGTCACTTCGGCCTCTGAGCTGTGCCGGTCCTCAGACCGCTGGTCTGAGCTGTGCTGGTCCTCCGGTCTCCGACCGGAGGGAACTCGCTACCCTTCCCACCGAACGTTCGTCCCAGGAGACCATCGTGGCCCTCGACTCTCAGCTGCTCGCCATCCTCGCCTGCCCGGAGGACAAGGGCCCGCTCTACTACTTCGAGGACGAGCAGGTGCTGCTGAACCCGCGCCTGTCTCGCACGTACTCGATCGACCAGGACATCCCGATCATGTTGATCGAGGAGTCGAACTCGATCGACGCCACCGAGGTCGATCGCCTCATGGCCAAAGCCGAGGCGGAGGGCGTCAGCCCGACGTTCGAGGCGTAACCAGTACAGCCGAGGCGGAGGGCGTCAGCCCGACGTTCGAGGCCTGACTCAAGGGCCTTGTCTTTCGGGCCGAAGTAGATACCCTCGATTTCAGGTACCCCGCACCGGATGGTGACGGGCCGTGATCCTTCGTGGAGTTTCGGTCCAGGGCAGGGGCCCAGGTGCCGATCGGATATCCGACGAAATACCTGGAGAACCCCTGTGTCTGAACTTCCTCCTGTCCTTCCCGCGGACGGCTTCAAGGTCGCTGACCTGAGCCTCGCCGCCAGCGGCCGCAAGCAGATCGAACTGGCCGAGGTCGAGATGCCCGGCCTCATGGAGCTGCGCGCTCGCTACTACGACTCGAAGCCGCTCGCCGGTGCCCGCATCATGGGCTCGCTGCACATGACTGTGCAGACCGCCGTGCTGATCGAGACCCTCGTGGACCTCGGTGCCGAGGTGCGCTGGGTGAGCTGCAACATCTTCTCGACCCAGGACGAGGCCGCTGCGGCCATCGCCGTGGGTCGCCAGGGCACGGTCGACGAGCCCCGTGGTACCCCCGTGTTCGCCTGGAAGGGCGAGACCCTCGAGGAGTACTGGTGGTGCACCGAGCAGGCCCTGCGTTGGCCTGGTGAGACCGGCCCGAACCTGATTCTCGACGACGGTGGCGACGCCACCCTGTTCGTGCTGATGGGTGCCCGCTTCCAGGAAGCCGGCGAGATCCCGGATCCCGAGGGCGCCGACTCGCCCGACGAGGAAGAGATCTACAAGCTGCTGCACAAGATCGCGGCCGAGAACCCGATCGACTTCGTCGCCATGCGCGACGGCATCCGCGGTGTCTCCGAGGAGACCACCACCGGCGTGCACCGTCTGTACGAGATGGTCGAGCGTGGCGAGCTGGCCTT
>JAHDHM010000089.1 GCA_020631315.1 Acidimicrobiales bacterium | reverse complement strand
CATGCACGCGTACAGCGGGGTGTCACGACCCATGACGAGCGGGGGCATGGCCTTGGCGACCTTGTCACCAACCGCGTACGGGAAGCCGAGCACCCGGGCGGCGTCGCGCACGGCGGCTCGGGCCTTGATGGAGCTGAACGTGATGATCTGCGCCGTGTGCTCACGGCCATAGCGCTCGGCCGTGTAGCGGATCATCTCGTCACGACGACGATCATCGAAGTCCATGTCGATGTCCGGCATGGAGATACGACCCGGGTTCAGGAACCGCTCGAACAGCAGGTCGTACTTGATCGGGTCGAGGTCGGTGATCTCGAGGGTGTACGCCACAGCACACCCGGCGGCCGAACCACGACCGGGGCCGACGCGGATGCCGGTCTTGCGTGCGTGCTGGATGAGATCCCAGGTGATGAGGAAGTAGGCCGCCCATGTCCGAGATGACCCGGAGCTCGTACGCCAGGCACGATCTCGTCGGACAGGTTCGGGCCCCACCGCATCTTCGCCCCCTCGAAGGTGAGGTGACGCAGGTAGTCATCGTCGCCGTCGAAGCCCTCGGGGATCGGGAAGTTGGGCAGCTCGGGCTTGCCGAACTCGATGGTGACGTCGGCGCGCTCGGCGATCCACAGCGTGTTGTCGCAGCTCTCGGGCAGCTCGTCGAACAGCTGCCGCATCTCGGCAGCGGTCTTCAGATAGTGCTCGTCACCGTGGAACTTGAAGCGGTCGGGGTCGCTCATGAGCGACTGGGTCTGCACACACAGCAGGGCGTCGTGGGCGACTGCGTCCTCGCGGGTGGTGTAGTGCAGGTCGTTGGTCGCGAGCAGCGGCATCTTCAGCTTCTTCGCGATGTCGAGCAGCATCGGGTTGCACGACTTCTGCTCGGGGATGCCGTGGTCCTGCAGCTCGACGAAGACGTTGTCGCGCCCGAAGATGTCCTGCAGCCGGGCGGCCCGCTTGAGGCCCTCGGCGAAGTTGCCGCGGATGAGCGGCTGCTGCACCACCGAACCCAGGCAGCCGGTCGTGACGATGAGCCCCTCGCTGTGGCGCTCGAACAGCTCCCAGTCCATCCGGGGCTTGTAGTAGTAGCCCTCCATGTAGGCGAGGCTCGAGAGCTTCAGCAGGTTGCGATAGCCGGCGTCGGTCTCGGCCAGCATCGTGAGGTGGTAGTAGAGCTTCTTGCCGTCGTCGGTGTCGCCGCCCGAGTCGTCGAGCTTGCGGCCACGCCGTCGAGGACGCTCGTGGCGTGAGTCGAGGGCCATGTAGGCCTCGGTGCCGATGATCGGCTTGATGCCCTGGTCACGGCAGCCCTTGTAGAAGTCGAGGACGCCGTACATGTTGCCGTGATCGGTGATGCCCAGCGCCGGCTGCCCGTCGGCAGCGGCAGCAGCGACGGCGTCGGGAACACGCGCCGCACCGTCGAGCATCGAGTACTCCGTGTGCGTGTGCAGATGGACGAACGACTCGGCCAACGTGGCCCTCCGGAGCGGCGTGCGGAACGTGCGGTGAACCCCGAAACGGACGCCTAGGCTCTCTCGGTCCCCGGCGTCCACTCGACGGGATCGACCCTAGCGCGACGGTGTCGCGGTGAGATCGGGCGCATGGGCGAGATGACGGACCTGACCCCTTCCCCACGACGATGAACACCACCCCCACCACGACGATTCAGGACGACGACCCCGCCGGGACCCTCGCCGCCGCGCTCGTGGCCAAGGACCCCACGTCGAAGCTGTGGGAGCTCGTCGACTCCGGCTGGACCGACGGCCACCTGCCGGAGCTGCCGCAGCTGCGCCTCGAGCAGGACCCGATCCACCGCCACAAGGACGTGCTGACGCACACGATCGTCGTGACCTCGCAGGCCCCTGCACGGCTCCGGGTCCGTCTCGCCGCGCTGTTCCACGACATCGGCAAGCCACCGACTCGCGCAATCGGCCCCGGCGGCGTCACCTTCCACCATCACGAAGCCGTCGGCGCCAAGATGACTCGCAAGCGGATGCGGGCCATGGGCTTCGAGAAGGACCTGGTGCGTGAGGTCTCGCAGCTCGTGTTCCTGAGCGGCCGCTTCAAGGGCTACGCCGACGGCTGGTCCGACGCAGCGGTGCGCCGCTACGCGCGCGACGCCGGCCCGTTGCTCGGCGACCTCAACGACCTCGTCCGCAGCGACTGCACGTCACGCAACCCGCGTCGTGTCGCTGCGCTGCACCAGTCCCTCGACGAGCTCGAAGCGCGCATCGCCGACCTCGCGCGCGAGGACGCCCGCAAGGCCGAACGAGCCGAGATCGACGGCGCAGCGGTGATGGAACACCTCGGCATCGGGCCCGGACCCGACGTCGGCGCGGCGATGAAGTACCTGCTCGAACTCAAGCGCACCGAGGGTGTCCTCGGCACCGACGAGGTGCTCGCCCGGCTCGACAGCTGGTGGGCCGAGCGGCAGAGCTGACGGTACGAACCGCCGGCCCGACGCAGGTCAGACGGCGTCGGCTTCCTCGAATCGGGCAGCTGCGAACACGACCACCGCGACGGCGACCGCGGCGACGACCACGAGTCCGAGCGGGTTCCCACCACCGGCGACGGCGGTCGTGAGCGCCCAACGTGCGGGCGAGACCACCGCGGTCGCGCCCAGCGCCGAGGTACCGAACACGACGATCGCGACCCCGACCCCGACAGCGACCGACGTGGTCGCCGAACGAGTCAGACACGACGCAGCGACGGTGCAGGCCGTGACGAAGGCGACGACGGCCATGGCCCGCAACACCGCGAGCACCGCACCGAAGAGTCCCAACTCCAGATCGCCGACGCCGGACGCGACCACGATCAACAGCACGCTCGGCACTGCCGCCTGCGCCGCAGCTGCGACGACGGCCACGAAGCGCTCGACGACGAGGTCTCGCATGGTGATGGCCTGGCCGCCCAGGAACTCGAGCTCACCGCTCGTGACGAGCGATGCGATCGACCGGCCCGCGAGTGGGATGGCGAGTGCGAGCAGCACGACCGGGAGCACGACGGAGAAGAAGGTGGCGTCGAGATGACCGACCGACGAGGCCATCGTGTCGCTGTCGGACACACCGAGCAGGCCGGCGAGGTCGAGTGGCAGGTCCTCGTGGGCCGTGGCAGCTCCGTCGCGGGTGCGCAGTGACGGACTCGACAGCACGGCAGCGCTGGCGAGCACGAGCAGCACGACGCCGGTGAGGGCGGTGGGCAACCTGGCGTCGCGCAGGGCGTGCCGAGTGAGAACCCCACGTTTGGGGCGGGCGATGGCCATCAGCGATTCGACGCCAACAACGTGTGATCGGCGATGAGGGTGTCGAGCCCGGCTTCGTGCACGACGGCGTCGACGAGCCCGAGCGGGCGTGCCGCGTCGATGAGCGCGTCGGTCGGCCCGACCGACAACATCCGAGCGGTACTGCCCTGCACGACGAGGTCGAGGACGCCGGGCAGCGAGCGCAGACCTGCCTCGTCGGGTGTCGACGAGAAGGTGAGCTCGGTCCGCTGGCGGATCATCATCCGCAGGTCGGTGATGGAACCGTCGGCGATGATGCGGCCTCGCTCGATGAACAACACCCGCTCGTCGAAGAGGTCGGTGAGGGTGAGGTCTCTGGCGGAGGCCACGACGGTCACGGTGGGCTCGACGTTGCCCAGTGTGTCGGCGACCAGGCCACGGAAACGTCCCGCGGCAGCGAGCGGCTCGTCGAGCAGCAGCAGCTCGGGCTGTTTCTCGAGGGCGGCGACGAACGCGACGACGTACTGCTCGGCGTCGTCGAGCTCGCTCATCGGGTCGTTCGGCCCGACGTCGATCGACGGCAGCAACGACGACCGGATGGCCGTGTCGGCACCGGAACGCTTGAATTCTCCGAGACGGTCGAGCAGCTCGGCGACGCCCAGGTTCTGGGGAAGCGTCGGCGAGTTCGGCACCCAGCCGACGCGACGGCGCACTTGGTACGGCGCGACCCGGGTGTCGTAGCCAGCGACGCGGATACGACCGGTCGTCGGATGGACGAGATCGACCAGCATCCGCAGCAGGGTGGTCTTGCCCGAGCCGGGGTGACCCACGAGCGCGACGCGCTGGCCGTGCTCGACGACCAAGTCGAGTTCGGCGACTGCGGTGATGTCGTCGTAGTCCTTCGACGCACCCTCGGTCTGCACGACGGCCTGCAATCAACCCTCCGTAGCTGCCCGCGCTGGGCGACAGTCTTGCACTTCAGTGTCGGCGCGCGGAAGGGCGGGCTGAAACGACGAACGGCCGCCCAGAAGGGCGGCCGTCGACGTCGTCTCCGAAGGAGCGGTGAGGGTCAGCGCTGACCGCTGAGCTTCCGGTTCTTGATCTTGGCTTTGGCGTAGTCGCGGTTCATGTACGCGATGTAGTCCAGGCTGATCTCCTTCGGGCACGCCTCATGGCACTCGCCATGGTTGGTGCAGGAACCGAAGAAGTCCTCCATGGTCTCGACCATGGCCTCGGTGCGCTTCCAGCGCTCCGCCTGGCCCTGGGGGAGCAGGCTGAGGTGCTGCATCTTCGCTGCCGTGAACAGCTGTGCCGCCGAGTTCGGGCATGCCGCCACGCAGGCGCCGCAACCGATGCAGGCGGCGGCGTCGAACGCCGCGTCGGCCGTGTCCTTCGGGACCGGGATCAGGTTCGCGTCGGGAGCAGCACCCGTGTTGACGGAGATGTAGCCGCCGGCTTCGACGATGCGATCGAACGGAGACCGGTCGACGACGAGGTCCTTGATGATCGGGAACGACTTCGCCCGCCAGGGCTCGATCGTGATCTCCTGACCGGTCTCGAACTTGCGCATGTGGAGCTGGCACGTGGTGGTGGCCTTCTCCGGACCGTGCGCCTGACCGTTGATCATCAGGTTGCAGGTGCCACAGATGCCCTCACGGCAGTCGTGGTCGAACTCGATCGGGACCTCGCCGGCCTCGATGATGTCCTCGTTGACCACGTCGAGCATCTCGAGGAACGACATGTCCTCGCTGATGCCCTTCGCCTCGATGGTCTGGAACGCACCCTCGGCGTCCGGACCCTCCTGGCGCCACACCTTGAGGGTGAGGTCCAGCGTCTTCGCGTGTGGGTTGCCGCTCACTTGTAGCTCCTCTGGGTGAGCTTGACGTTCTCGAACACGAGCTCTTCCTGGTGACGGGTCTGGACGGTGTCGGGACCGTGCCATTCCCATGCGGCGACGTGCGAGAAGTTCTCGTCGTCGCGCTGGGCCTCGCCCTCCTCGGTCTGGTGTTCCGAGCGGAAGTGACCGCCGCAGCTCTCCTCGCGGGCGAGTGCGTCACGGGCCTTCAGTTCGGCCAGTTCGAAGAAGTCGGCGACCCGCATGACCTTCTCGAGGCTGGAGTTCAGCGACGAGCCGGAGCCGGGGACGTTGACGTTCTTCTGGAACTCTTCCTTGAGCGCCGGGATCTCGCTGATGGCCTTCTCGAGGCCGTTCTTGTCGCGCTCCATGCCGATGTAGTCCCACACGAGCTTGCCCAGCTCGCGGTGGTACCAGTCGACGGACTTGGTGCCCTTGACCGACAGCCAGCGGTTGGCCTCGTCGGTGACGCTGTTGACGGACTCGGTGAACACCGGGTCGCTGGTCGGGACGGGGTCGTTGCCGAGGTCGTCGGCCAGGTAGTCACCGATCGTGTACGGCAGGACGAAGTAGCCGTCGGACAGGCCCTGCATGAGCGCCGAGGCACCCAGGCGGTTGGCGCCGTGATCGGAGAAGTTGGCTTCGCCGATGGCGTAGCAACCCGGGACCGTGGTCATCAGATTGTAGTCCACCCAGAGGCCACCCATCGTGTAGTGGGTCGCCGGGTAGATGCGCATCGGCGTCTTGTACGGATCCTCGCCGGTGATCCGCTCGTACATGTCGAACAGGTTCCCGTACTTGGCCTTGATGGTCTCCACGCCGTCGCGGGCCATGGAGTGGCTGAAGTCGAGGAACACGCCGTTCTTGAGCGGGCCGACACCGCGGCCCTGGTCGACGACGGTCTTGGCGTTGCGAGACGCCACGTCGCGCGGGACCAGGTTGCCGAACGCCGGGTACTTCTCCTCGAGGTAGTAGTAGCGCTCCGCCTCGGGGATGTCGGCGGCGCCGCGGGCCTCGTCGAACTCGCGAGGCACCCAGATGCGGCCGTCGTTGCGCAGCGACTCCGACATGAGCGTCAGCTTCGACTGGAACTCGTCGGAGGCCGGGATGCAGGTCGGGTGGATCTGCGTGTAGCAGGGGTTCGCGAAGAACGCGCCCTTGCGGTGGGCACGCCAGGCGGCGCTGGCGTTGCAGGCCATGGCGTTGGTCGACAGGTAGTAGACGTTGCCGTAGCCGCCGGTTGCCAGGACGACCGCGTGGCCCGAGTGGGCCTGGACCTCGCCGGTGAGCAGGTCACGGGTGACGATGCCGGCGGCCTTGCCGTCCTTCACGACGAGATCGAGCATCTCGGTGCGGGTGTGCAGTTCGACGGTGCCGACGGCGATCTGGCGAGCCAGTGCCTGGTAGGCGCCGAGCAGCAGCTGCTGGCCGGTCTGGCCACGTGCGTAGAACGTACGGCTCACCTGTGCGCCACCGAACGAACGGTTGTCGAGCAGACCGCCGTACTCACGGGCGAACGGAACGCCCTGGGCGGTGGCCTGGTCGATGATGTCGACGGATGCCTCGGCCAGACGGTGGACGTTCGCTTCACGGGAGCGGTAGTCGCCGCCCTTCACGGTGTCGTAGAAGAGGCGATAGATGCTGTCGCCGTCGTTCTGGTAGTTCTTCGCACCGTTGATGCCGCCCTGCGCGGCGATCGAATGCGCACGACGGGGCGAGTCGTGGAAGGTGAAGACCTTCACCTTGTAACCCAGCTCGGAGAGCGTGGCGGCTGCCGAGGCACCGGCCAGGCCGGTGCCGACGACGATGACCTCGAACTTGCGCTTGTTGTTCGGGTTGACGAGCTTCATGGAGAACTTGTGGTTCGTCCACTTGTCGCCGATCGAGCCCTCGGGGATCTTGGCGTCGAGCACGGTCACTGTCCTGCCTCCTCTGCCGTGGCGTCGGCATAGGGATCGTCGACGACAGCCTCGCTGTGCGACGGGGAGTTGTCGGCGTCGAGCACACCGGCTTGCACCATGATCGGGAAGCTCAGGTTGCCGACGAGGATGAATCCGGCCACGGCCATGGAGAGCGGACGGCGGAACCCGTTGATCTTCGGGTTGTTGATGCCGAGGCTCTGAAAGGCCGACCAGAGGCCGTGGTAGACGTGGATCGCCAAGGCGATGTTGGCGACGATGTAGATCAGCGCGATCGGCAGACTCGACATCGAGTTCGCCATGTTGGCGTAGACGTTGCCGCGCTCCCAGTCCGAGTCGACCCAACCCCAGGTCAGGTCGGCCAGGTGGAACACGAGGTAGAGCAGGACGATCGGGCCGGTCCAGCGCATCGAGCGGCTGGCGAAGTCGGCGGCGACGAAGCGCTGCTTCCCGGCGTACTTCTTCTGCCCGGTCATGTAGTCGGCCGAAGGTGACGCCTTCCGGCTCATCTCCTTCAGGGTGTAGGCGCTGTGGATGTGCAGCGCGAAGGCACCGATGAGGCCGATCCGCAGGACCCACAGGAGGTGGGTGCGGGGAACGAGGTGACCGCCGAGGTCACGCAGGGACTCGCCGTACTCGTTGATCTCGTACGGGCCGAGGTACGCCTTCAGGTTGCCGGCCAGGTGGAAGACGACGAACCCGACCAGCATCAAGCCGGTCAGCCCCATGACCCACTTGCGTCCCACCGCAGAACGGTAGAACTGCACGGGCCAGGGAAGTGCTCGTCGAGGGGTGGGACGGATCGGTTCAACTGCCGATCTCGAGGTCGAGGTAGCGACCATCGAATGGAGCCTCCGCAGGGTGATGTGCTCGATCGAGGTGAGCTCGACCGGTACCTCGACGGTACTCCTCTGTGGGGGAATGCCGTAACTCCGGCGCCTGCAGAGTCGGTGCGGCGCTCGTCACACCGAATCAGTTGGTCCGACCGACCGCCCGTCGTCCGGTGATGGTGGTCGAGTAGCTGTTGGTCACGTCGACGTCGGTCGCGGTGAGCCGCAGCGTCAGGGTCGCTCGTCCGGCAGTCGCCGGGAGCTGCCATCGGATGTCGCCGACCTTCACGACGGTGTCGGCCGGGATGGGTCCGTCGAAGCGCCAGTGCCGCTCACCGGCCGAGGAACTGAGGGTCACGTCGAGTCGGGCGTCGTCGATCGTGTCGCGGCGATCGGAGATCACGTGCAGTCGCTGTCGCACCGAGGTGCCCGACAAGGTGATGTCGTCAAGACGATCCGCCACGGGCAGGACGGGTTGGGCAGCGTGTCGAAGCGCATCGGCGGCCGGCTGGGCGACCCCGGCGGCGTCGAACAAGGCGAACGTCACCATCGGGTCGGGGGCGCTGAGGTGGAAGTGGCAGAAGCCGCCGTTGGGCCGGTACTTCAGCCGCCGCAGCGTCTCGACGTTCTGTCGGACGACCTCGGCCTGGTGTGATCGGGTCGCCGCAGCCCAGGAACCGAGAGTGTCGTGTCCGTCGAGGGGAACCTGCGCGGTGGCGACGTCGAACTGCAGGCCGAGCCGGGAGCTGAGGTCCTCCCAGTCGACGTCGCCGATCGGCGCATCGCCAAGATGACCGAGGCCGATCGTCGAGAGGTCGGGCATGGCCTGTGCCCCGAACTCGCTGACGAAGCGCACCATCCGAGGCACGCGCAACGCGAGTTCGTCGAGGCCGCGTGCCTCGCCCTGGTACCAGCCGAAGTAGTGGTGGCCGTCGGTGCCGTCGAGCTGGGGCGGGTGGGGCAGCACTCCGCTGTGTGGGATCGCGGGGCGCGAGGCGTCGGCCGCACGGATCGCCCGTCGCACGCCGCGGTCCAAGACGGTCCGGTTCCAGCTGGGGAGGCCCTGCTGGAACGCGCCACGACGCAGGAAACGATTCGCGGGTTCCGCATCGGGTCGGTGGCCGGGGCGCACGTCGAGCGGTACGGGTTCGTTGTGGCCGCACCAGATGATGATCGACGGGTGGTGGGCCAACAGGTCGACCATCTGGACGGCCTGACGTTCGGCAGCGGCCCGGACGCCTCTGGCGTGACCCCACTGGAGGGGGAAGTCCTGCCAGAGCAGGAGTCCGAGGCGATCGGCTGCCCGATACAGCTCGGGTGGTGCGATGTGGCCGTGGACCCGGACGGTGTTGAGGCCGAGCTCGACGACGCGCTCGAACGTCACGTCGATGTCGTCGTCGGTGATGGAGCTGAGATCCGACCGGATCGGCCCCACGTTGATGCCCTTCAGGTGGAGCCGCTCACCGTTGATCGACGCGATCCAGTTGCGGAGCTCCACGGAGCGGAACCCGAGCCGGCGCTTGCGGGTGTGGCTGACGGCGCCGGCGAGCACCGCCTCGACACGCACGTCGTGGAGGGTCGGCTCACCGAGGCCTCGGGGCCACCACAGCTCGGGCTCGTCCACCGCGACCCGCCACTCGAGCCGGTTCTCCCCGGCTGAGAGCACGTGTTCTTCGACGACGGTCGCCGAGGACCCCGAGCCGGGTTCGTCGCTCGCCGGGTCGACGAACGTGCGCAGCTCGACCGTGTGGGTGGCCACGCTGTCGAGGACCGCGTCGAAGGCGACGATGGCGCGCTCGGCATCGGCCTCGACGACGGTGACCCGCAGCGAGGTGATGCGGATGGGGCCGGTGTCCTCGACCCAGACCTTGCGCCAGATGCCGCCGGGGTTCTGGTCCTGGTCGAACTGGTCCCAGTGTTGGAGGACGCCGGTGATGTTGCGCTTCTGCGTGCGGTCGCCCGGGTTGCGACAGGTGAGCTCGAGCGCCAGGACGTGCTCGTCGCGTTCGCGGCACTGTTGGGTGATCTCGAACAGATGGGGAGCGAAGTAGCCCTCCGTGTCGCCCAGATACGAGCCGTCGAACCAGATGTCGCCCTGGTAGCAGAGGCCCTCGAACCCCAGCCAGGTCCGTCGGCCCGGGCCCGGAGCGGTGCGTTCGAATCGGGTTCGGTACAGCACTGACTCGGCGTCGGCGAAGACCGGCTCGTCTCGCCACAAGCCGGGGACGGTCAGGCGGTGCCATGCCGAGTCGTCGTGGTCGATGTCGGGATAGGCCCGGCGCAGCTCGTCGTCGGGGAGGGTCGCCGACCAGGTCCCGCTCAGCTCCTCGTGGAGCGCATCGGGGTCGTCGGGCGTCGGCACCGCGGCGACGGTACGCCACCTCGACGCCCGAGAACAGAGCCCCCTGCTCGGCATGGGTCTGGTGGTGGCAGGCCGATAGGGTCCCCGAGATGAGTCGCGCAGAGACGTTGGGGGAGCTTCGAGCGTCGGGGTGGGAGTCCCGACCGGTCAAGGAGGAGCTGCGGACCAACGCGGTGGCCAAGATCGCCGCCGGCGAGCCGTTGTTCGACGGCGTCATGGGCTACGAGGACACCGTCCTGCCGCAGCTCGAGAACGCCATTCTCGCCGGTCACGACGTGATCTTCCTCGGCGAGCGAGGTCAGGCGAAGACCCGCATGATCCGTTCGCTGACGAATCTGCTCGACGAGTGGATGCCGATCATCGCCGGCTCGGAGATCTACGACGATCCCTACCATCCGATCTCGCGCTACGCCCTTGACCTGATCGAGGAGCACGGCGACGACACGAAGATCGACTGGGTGCATCGTGACGACCGCTTCGGCGAGAAGCTGGCGACGCCTGACACCTCGATCGCCGACCTCATCGGCGAGGTCGACCCCATCAAGGTCGCCGAGGGCCGCTACCTCTCCGACGAGCTCACGCTGCACTACGGCCTCGTGCCCCGCACGAACCGCGGCGTGTTCGCCATCAACGAGCTGCCCGACTTGGCCGA
>JAHDHM010000088.1 GCA_020631315.1 Acidimicrobiales bacterium | reverse complement strand
ACCTCAACCTTGGCAAGGTTGCGCTCTAGCCAACTGAGCTACATCCGCAGGACGATGGAGTGTAGTGGACGCGTTGAACCATCGGCAACGACATCTCGGCGATGTTTTCGACCTCAGTCACCCTTGGGTCGCCGGCCATGAGATCACGCCATCGGCGTCGTCTCGCTGTCAGGCAGATAACCGCGCCGCGCGGGCGGGACCGTCGCCTTCCAGTACCAGCGGGTGAAGACCCCGAGCAGCAGCGCCAACAGGCCCATCAGCACGGCGAGGAGTCGTAGTGGCCGAGTGCCGTCATCGGCGACCTCCTGGCCCGACTCGGCCGCCTGTGCGAGCAGCTCGGCGCCCACCTCCGGCGCGGTGACGAGCACGACGCAGCACACCACTGCGGCCAGCGCAGCGACGCGCAACGACCACACGGCGGCGTCAGCAGTCGCTCGGCCAGAGGTCGTCACGGCGGGCGACCCTATCTCTGTTCACGCCCGAGATCACGGGCGTCATCTCGGCGAACCCGCGAGAGGTGTCACACCTGATGTTCGGGGCACCAGTACGTCGTCCGGCCACCGACCTCGTCGCGCTGCAGACGGGCGCCGTCTCGGAGACACACTCCGTCCCGATGACGCTGATCCTGGAGATCCCCGAGATGCGAGCCGCCGCGACGGTCGAGCATGGCGATCGTGGACCGGAGCCGTCGGGCCAGCGCGCCGACCTCGTCGGCCGGTACGCCTGCCGCCGGACGCAGTGGGCTGCTGCCGGCACGCCACAAGGTCTCATCACAGATCAGGTTGCCGACGCCGGCCACCAACGACTGATCGAGCAGTGCGGCCTTCAACGGCCGCCGCGTCCGGCCCAGTGCGGTGCCCAGCGCCGACGACGTCACCGAGGCGGCGTCCGGACCGAGCCGGTCGAGATCCGGATCGAGCTCGACACCGCCGAGCCGACGCGGATCGATCATCACCAGAGACCCACCCGACCATCTCAACGCGAAGCGCTCGTACTCGGGTCGCCGTTTCGACGTCGTGTAGAGCAGCTCGTCGATCGGTTCCTCACCGTCGACGGCCAGTCGGCCGGTCATCCCGAACCGGAGGCCGAGCACCGGACCGTCCGTCACCAACATCAGCAGCTTCCCGCGCCGCGTCACATCGATGATCCTGTGTCCGGTGAGGGCCGCCGAGATCGAGGCCGGGTCGAGGCCGCCCTTGACGAACCACGGATCCGGAGCGTCGACCGAGTCGATCGTGCGACCGATTGCGAACCTGGCGGCCCGCTCGTAGATCATGACCTCGACGATCTCCGGCACAGCTGCGACGCTAGCCAGATGACACGTCGAACGATCGCCGACTTCGAGGTCGCCCCCGTCGGCCTCGGCTGCAACAACTTCGGCTCACGCCTCGACGACCGCGACAGCGCCGCCGTGGTGCACGCCGCCCTCGACGCCGGCGTCGACTTCTTCGACACGGCCGACGTGTACGGCCGAGGCGCATCGGAGACCTTCCTCGGTGAGGCACTCGGGCGCCGCCGTCACGACGTCGTCGTCGCCACCAAGTTCGGCTACGCCACCGACGACGACGGCGTGACCGGAGGACACCCCGACCGAGTTCGCAGCTCCGTGGACGCATCGCTACGTCGCCTGGGCACCGACTGGATCGACCTGTTCCAGCTCCACCGGCCCGACCCACACGTCCCGGTGCACGAGACCCTCGGTGCGCTCCACGAGCAGGTGGTGAAGGGCAAGGTCCGAGCGATCGGAGTGTCCGACATGGACGCCGACGCCCTCGGTGAGGCCGTCGAGGTCGCCGACGATCGAGGATTCGCTCCCGTCGCCACCGTCCAACACCACCTGTCCGTCCTCGAGCGCCGAGCCCTCGACGACGTCGAGCCGGCCTGCCGGGAGCTCGGCGTCGGTCTGGTGCCCTACTTCCCGCTCGAGTCCGGGCTCCTCACACCCAAGGTGGATCGGAGCGGCCCACCGGCCGGGTCCCGTCTCGATCGGATGCCGGCCGAGCGTCGAGCCGAGTTCGTCGACGAGCATCGCCTCGACCGTGTCCACGTCCTCGCGTCGTATGCATCCCGACACGGCCGGACCATCCTCGAACTGGCCATCTCGTGGTTGCTCAGCTTCGAGACGGTGCCGTCGGTCATCTGCGGCGCGATGACACCAGATCAGGTGCGTCAGAACGTCGCCGCCGGAGGCTGGCCGATGGACACCGACATCCTCGGCGAGATCGCCGAGATCGTCGCCGTACCCGCCCCCACGCGAACTCCCTGACAGAAAGTTCGAGATTTCTCGCGACAAACCGCGACCCCGGTGCGTCCTGCACCCGATGAGCGAAGGAATCGACATCTCGAGCCTCAGCCGGCGGCGTCGCGTGGTGCTCCAGTGCGCCGTGTGCGGGGAATCCGTCAGCTGGCCCGTCACCGTCGAGCCGAGCAAGCGCACCCACATCGACGAGCCCGACAGCGGTGTCCTTCGCGTCGCCAACGACCGCGAGTGGGGACCCGTCGCCGTCACCGCCGTCCCCTCCGCCCGCATCGACATCAGCCCCAGCCTCAAGCGAGCCCGGACCTGCCCCAACGGTCACTTCGTGGCCCGCGTCCGAACTTCACCACACGCGCCGCCCCACATCGCCGAGTTCCCGCTCAACCGCGTCACGCTCCGCAACTCCGGCGAAGAGATCGGCTGAAACGCCCCTCAGGGCTCAGCCGTCGGCTGAGACGTACCCCTCTGGGCTCAGCCGTCGGCTGAGACGTACCCTTGGGCTCAGCCGTCGGCTGAGACGTACCCCTCTGGGCTCAGCCGTCGGCTGAGACCTTGTCCAAGAAGGCGTGGATGTGGGGTTCCACCTGTTCGCCGTGGGTGAGGAAACCGTCGTGGCCCGTGTCCGCGTCGATGAGCACGTGCTGGGCCCACTGCCCCGCCGCCTCGAACCCGTCGACCAGCTCGAGCTGCTGGTACTCGGGGTACAGGAAGTCCGTCGTCACCGACGCCGTGAGCAGCGGACACCGCACACGCGACAACGCCGCAGTCACCCCACCGCGCCCTCTGCCGAGGTCATGGAGATCCATCATCCGGTTGAGCACCAGGTAGCTGTTCGCATCGAAGCGGCGCACGAACTTCTCACCCTGATAGGCCAGGTACCGCTCGATGTCGAACGATGCACCCTCACGGGCGGCGTCACCACGACTGTTGCGACCGAACCGTCGATTGAACTCGCCCTCGGATCGGTAGTGGATCATCGCGACCACGCGGGCCGCAGCGAGACCAGCGTGTGGACCCTCGCCCGGCGCACGGTCGTAGTACCAGCCACCGTGGAAACCCGAATCGGCGGTCACCGCGACGCGGCCCGCGTAACTCCAGCCGATCTGTTGCGCGGTCGCAGCTGCAGTCGAGGCGATCGCCACGACGGAACGAACCCGATCCGGATAGGTCACCGCCCACTCGAGCGACTGCATGCCACCCATCGAGCCGCCGACGCAGGCCAACCAACGATCGACGCCGAGATGATCGGCGAGCTGCGCCTGCGCTCGGACCTGGTCCCGCACCGACACCTGCGGGAAGGTCGGGCCGTACCAGGTCCCGGTTGCCGGATCGATCGACATCGGACCGGTGCTGCCCTGACAACCACCGAGGACGTTGGCACACACCACGAAGTACTTGTCGGTGTCGATGGTCAGGCCGGGGCCGACCACCTTCTCCCACCATCCCGGCTCCGAACGGCGACCGCGATGGCTCGCCGGATGCATGTCGCCGGTCAAGGCGTGATGCACGAGCACGGCGTTCGACGCCGTCGCGTCCAGTTCGCCGTACGTCTCGTACGCGAGCCGAGCGCCGTACAAGGTGGTGCCGCCTTCGAGAGCGAAGCCGCGATCCGGGCACAGCTCGAAGAACCGGCGATCGGCCGGTGGGTCGTCGTCGAACCACCCACCCGTGACGGGCGCAGGGCCCGATGTCACTGTTCGATCGGCCACAGGGTGCCCTCCGAGTGCTCTCCGGGGACGAGGCTATACGGCACCATCGGCTCGGACGAGGGCATTCTCGACGACGTCGGTCGGAATTGCCCGACGGGTCGACGGCGACGGAATCGACGTCCATCATCGGGGGTTCTCACTGCGGCACGAAGCTGCCGAAAGGGCGCGCTCATGAAGATCGAGATCGACGACGCAGCCGTGGACTGGGTCCTCCAGCGAGGGGGCACGGCGGCGATCGACTTCATCCGTCCGGTCGGTTGAGGCGGGATCCAGGAGCTGTCGGTCGACACTCACCTCTCGGGCAAGAACCTCGCCCCGTACCGTCGCGTCACCCACGGCGAGGCGACCTTCCTCTTGCACCCCGAACTGGTCCGCTATGCCTCGCGTGTGCGCCTGTACCCGGCCAGGAAGGTGCTCCGCACCCGTCTGATGGTCGACGTCGAGCACGAGCACACCGCTGCCTGCCGACACTGACCGCAGCGACGTGTCAGAACTGACCTGGTCGGAGCCGGTCTCGCCACCAAAGAAGCACTTCCGGTCCGTCGGTGCCGTCGAGATCAGGCCACGCCCCGGACATCATCTCGGCCACGTCGAGCGGTCCGGCACCGTTCCTGACGAGTTCGGCCGCTCGCTGCCATCGGTCGTGCACCGGTGGAACTGGGATGGACCTGAGCGACTCGGCGGTCACTCTCATCGCTGTGGCGCTGAGGCCTGAACCCGCCGTGAGTGCTGCCACGTGCGCCGAGGCCAGAGGCGACGCGAGCAGCGCGGCGACGAGGTGGAGCTCCTCCGACCGACGCGGGACCACGGAGATCGTCGGCGTCAGCCCGACGTGTGCCCCCGTGTCGTCGACGAGGACCTCGAGGAGCTTCGTCTGGTTGGCGACGATCACCTTCGGGCGCACACGATGCGAGCCGTCGGGGCGCGCGTCGAGCCATGAACGCGGGACCACCGGCGCGGTGAAGGTCCGCCGCAAGATCTTGACGGCCCCGACCCCCCATGTCGATCGAAGTGGTTCGATCGCACCGCTCGTGAGGACCCGGACCTCCGACCCGCCTTCGGCCGACGCTTCGGTCACCACCTCGGCGACGTCGTAGAACCAGTCGCGAAAGTCGGCGTGGACATCGGCGAGGTCGCCGAGCGTCCTGTTACCCGACACGGCCGAGACTCGACGCACGGCTGCCGGCACGCCGACCAGCGCAGCACCGATCGCGGTCCAGTCCCCCGAGACAGGCACGGGGACACTCTCAGCTGACGACGGTGCCACGTCGCCCGCACCGGTGACACCGCTCGACAACCGCACCGTGGTGGCGGTGGCTGGTTCCCGCGCGACCACGGGAAGACAGACCCTGACGCCGGCGTCGAACATCGGAGCGTCGTCGACCCAGAGCCCCACGAGACGCTGCTCGGTGGCCACTCGTCGACGAACGCCGGCTGCATCGCGAGCCGACAGGAACGACCGAGGCTGCAGCAGCGCCACGGCACCACGGTCGCGAACCCAGCCGAGCGATCTGTCGAGCACGACCGTCGCGGCATCCGCGTAGCCGAGCGGGCCGACCGAGCGGCGTTCGCTCGAACTCCGGTTGGTCGCCGACTTGAGCTGTCCCAGGAACGGAGGGTTGCCGACGACGAGATCGAATCGATCCGACCAGTGGTCGGGACCGTCCGTGTGGACCGCGTCGACGACGCAGATGTCAGCCGTCTCCCAGTGACCTGTACGCCAGATCGCCCACAGGCCGAGCACCAGGCGGGCGGTGATGACGGCGACAGGGTCGAGGTCCCCACCGAAGAGCCGGCGCACGATGGGCGTCGCGTCATCCCCTCGCACCAGCAGCGCCTCGGCCGCCGAGAGCAGCACAGCGCCGCCACCGCAGGTCGGGTCGAGCACCGTCGCAGCCGAGCTCGCGGTTGCAGAGTTCGCTGCGTCGAGCGCCGACGCGACGATGTGTGCGGCCAGCCGTGGAGGTGTGTAGAACGCACCGGCCGAGCCCTGCTCGTCACCGCGCGGCTGGGCTGACGCAACGATCGCCCCGAGGAGGCGGAGGATCTCGTCGGCGCGGATCTCATCGTCACCGGCTGCGTCGACCGGTGACGGCAGCTCCACGCCGGTGCGCGCGAGTGCGAGCGCAACGGGTTCGGCCGCACCGAAGTGGGCGATCAGTGGTGCGGCGGCACGGAGCACGAGCGCCAACCGGGCTCGGTCGGCGTCGTCGATGTTCACGGCCACGTCGTCGGCCGGCAACGGACTCGCGTCAGGAAGCGTCGTTCTCTGCGACCCACGCCTGCAGATCGCCGAGACGTGCGTCGTTCGAGAACACCTCGTGGAACGGCATGTTCATGCCGAGCCGCCGCTGGAGCTGGCGCACGGTGAGCTCCTCGTCCCAGAGCATCAACGTGACGGCCGTACCCGACGAACCAGCTCGAGCCGTTCGGCCGGAGCGGTGCAGGTAGGTCTTGTGATCGTCGGCCGGGTCGTAGTGCACGACCACGTCGACCTCGTCGACATGGATGCCGCGAGCGGCCACGTCGGTCGCCACGAGCGCCTTCAGCGTGCCGTCGGTGAAGTCGGCCAACGCCTTCTCACGCTGGTTCTGGCGCAGATCGCCGTGGATCGCAGCGACCTTCACGCCCGCCTTGGCCAGCTCGGCCTGCAGGCGGTCGGCCATGCGCTTGGTCCGGGTGAACAGGATCGTTCGGTTCGCGCTCTCGATGATCGAACCGGCGACCTTCACCTTGTCCATGTGGTGGACCCGCAGCCAGAGGTGACCCATCTGGTCGACCGTGACCTCCTTCTCCTCGACCTCGTGGAGGACGGGATCGGAGAGGTGGCGCTGGATCACCGTGTCGACGGCGCCGTCGAGCGTCGCCGAGAAGAGCATCGTCTGATGCTCGGCCTCGATGTGTCGAAGGATCCACTCGACCTGCGGGAGGAACCCCATGTCGGCCATGCGGTCGGCCTCGTCCACCACGACGCGGCGGATACCGGCGACGTCGATCGCCCCGCGGTCGATCAGGTCGATGAGCCGACCGGGGGTGGCGACGATGATCTCGACACCATTGGCGATCGTCTCGATCTGGGTGTCGATGTTGGTGCCGCCGTAGACGGCCAGCGCACGAAGATCGCGGACGCCCGCCATCGGAGCGACGACCTCGTAGATCTGGTTGGCCAACTCACGCGTCGGCGTCAACATCAGCGCAGTCGGGGTGCCGTCATCGCTGCGGGTGGTGTGTTCGACGACCGGAATCGAGAAGGCGAGGGTCTTGCCCGAACCGGTCTTGGCCTTGCCGCAGACGTCACGCCCAGCGAGCGAGTCCTTGATCGTCAGGGTCTGGATGGCGAACGGGGCCTCGATGCCCTGTGTCGCGAGGAAGTCCGAGATGTCGCTGGCGACACCGAGATCGGAAAATGTGGTCACGTTGTGGCTACGTCTCCGGCCGCCGAGGGGAACTCGAACGCAGCGAAGGCTGCGGAGGCGGGCTCGAGGGCGGCCCAGAGCCGGGCCCGCGTGGTGGACCCTATCGGTCACGGCTGCCGCTGCTGCGCACCCTCGACCGCGACGGATCGTCGACCGAGGCCACATATCGTCTGTGATGCGGGCCGGTTCGCTCCAGAGCGACCGAGGATCCTCCGATGGAGGCAACATGCGTCGATTCCCGCTCTCTGCCCTTGCCGCGCTCCTCGTCGGCAGCACCGTGGTGACGGTCTCCGCCGAGCCGTCCTCGGCTGCGAACCCGCTCGATCAGCTGTGGCGCATCGAATTCAGCGACTGGAACGACTCGTCGGCTCCGACCGTCGGCGACGTCGACGGCGACGACATCGACGAGATCGTCATCGGTGACCTCGGCGGCAACGTCCACGTCCTCGAGGCCGACGGCTCGATCGTGTGGACGCGCCCGGCCGTCATCACCGGACAATCCACCGCCAGCGCGGTCAACAGCTCGCCGGTGGTCGCCGACCTGGACGACGACGGCGACGTCGAGATCGTCGTCGGCGTCGGCTCGCTGAAGCGACCCAACCAACAGGGTGGCGTCGTCGCACTCGACCACAACGGCAACCGCATCTGGAGCCACCAGGGCTTCGACACGTTCAACATGTGGGACGACAGCGGCCCCGACGGCTACACCGAAGGCGTCTACTCGAGCCCTGCCGTCGGCGACGTCGATGGTGACGGCTACCTCGACGTCGTGTTCGGCGGCTGGGACCACCGCATCTGGGCCCTCGACCGCAACGGCAACCCGGTCTCGGGGTTCCCCTTCATCCACTACGACACCACCTGGGGCTCGCCGGCGCTCTACGACGTCGACGGCGACGGGCGTGACGAGATCTACATCGGCGGCGACGCGTCCATCGGACTGAACTTCACCCATCAAGGCGGCCGATTCCGTGTCCTGGACTGGAACGGCGGCAACGTCGTCGAGCGCTTCCCCGCCATCGAACGCGACGACATCTTCCAGTCCTCGGCGGTCATGGGCGACCTGAACGCAGACGGCCGGACCGACGTGATCGTCGGCGGCAGCGTCGGCTTCTACCAGTCGACCCAGTCCTCCTACAACGCGGCACGCCAGGTGTGGGCGTTCAACGCCGACGACGGATCCAACCTGCCCGGCTTCCCCGTCCAGCTCGAACACAAGATCTTCTCGACACCGGCCATCGGCGACGTCGACGACGACGGACAGCTCGAGATCGTCGTCACCGAGATGCAGGAGGGCGCGGGCAGCGGCACCATCGTGGTGATCGAACACACAGGTGCCGTCAAGTACCGAGTCGACGCGCTCGAAGGCGACTTCCCGGGCGCCATGACGCAGTACATGGCCTCGCCGATCATCGTGGACGCCGACGGCGACGGCGATCTGGACATCGTGGCCACCGGCAACTCCTTCACGTTCGTCGTCGACGGCGCCACCGGCAGCCGCCTCGCCGGCGGCCGACTCAACCAGGACGAGGGCTGGGCAGGAGCAGGCGCTCCCCTCGCCGGCGACTTCGGACCCTCGGGCTGGCGCCTCATCGTGCCCACCAACCGGTCCAACCAGACCGGCGGCATGATCCTCACCGCCTACGCGCTGCCGGTGCAGTCCCGCTCCGACATCTGGCCGATGTGGCGAGGCCGAGCCGACCACACCGCCGCGCCGGACGGATCCGACCACGCCAGCCCCACCACCTGCAGCGCCAACCTCAATCCGGCGAACAACCCCAACGCCTCGTCCAGCGCCGGCTACTGGGTGCTGCACTCCGACGGCTCCGTCGACGCGATCAGCGCCGACTTCTGGGGTGACCTGCCGAGCCGAGGCATCACCTTGCCCGCAGGAGTCGAGGCCGTCTCGATCACCGAGACCGCGGTCGGCAACGGCTACTGGATCCTCGACTCGGCCGGCGTCGTCTACGCCTTCGGCGATGCGATCGACCACGGTTCGATGGCCGGCGTCCAGCTCAACGCACCCGTCATCTCCATGACGGCCACGCCCTCGGGCAACGGCTACTGGCTCCTCGCCAGCGACGGCGGCGTCTTCACCTTCGGGGAGGCCCGATTCTGGGGTTCGACCGGCGCGATGGTGCTGAACGCACCCGTCATCTCGATGGCACCCACCGCGACCGGCAACGGGTACTGGCTGCTCGCCAGCGACGGCGGCGTGTTCACGTTCGGTGACGCCGCGTTCCGGGGTTCGACCGGCGCCATGACCCTCGACGCCCCGGTCATCTCGATGGCGGTCTCACCCGACGGGGCGGGCTACTGGCTGCTCGGCGGCGACGGCGGTGTGTTCAGCTTCGCAGTCCCGTTCCACGGGTCGGTCCCCGGCATCGGCCTGTGCGCCGCACCCAGCGCCATCGAACTCCGGCCGACGAGCACCGGACAGGGCTACTACGCCCTCGCCGACAACGGCGACGTCATCGCCTTCGGCGACGCACTCAGCCGCGGCCGCGCACGCCTCGACGGCGACCCGATCGACCTCGCCGTACGCCACTGACGGTCGCTCTGACACCACCTCGTGAGACAACCGTCACGTCACGAACCCGACGGGATCCGTCGGGTTTCAGGAATGCGACAGCACGCGACATGTGCTCTGACCAGGGGTTTTGCCCAGAAGCGACACGATTTTGTCAGCGGATTGAAACTTTCTGTGCCAAATGTGATGTCATAGATGACGTACTCGACTCCTCGGCTGCCGTCGTCCCTCCGGCGCTTCGGCGCTAGGCCGCCTCGGAGACGTGTCGCGAGGGAAACTGAACCCATCACGCGGCGGAGCCGCCGGAACCAGTTGCGGGACTGGAACCGGCGGCTCCGTACTGTTTTGTCGCTGCGGGATCGCCGCACCTTCGGTGCGGCTCACCTCGCAGATTCCGGACTGGCACCGCCCCGCACCTTCGGTGCGGCTCACCACGCAGAGTTGTCGCTGCGGCGTCGCAACACCTCCGGTGTCGCTCCGCGCGCAGATTCCGGACTGGCTCGCGGGTCAGCTGTGTTCGAGGAGGTCCTTGAGGCCGGCGTAGACCGCGTCGAGCTCGGCACGCTCCACGAACTCGTCCTTCGTGTGGGCGATCGACGCATCGCCGGCGCCGAAGTTCGCAGCGGGAACCCCGTGTTCGGAGAACCGGGCCACGTCGGTCCACCCGAGCTTGGCCCGGACCTCGAGGCCACGCCGCTCGACCAAGGCCCGGACCAGAGGGTGCTCCGTCGCCGGCGCCGCCGCGGGCGACAGATCGGTCAGCTCGAACCCGTCGCACTCCCCGACGAACTCCCGCACGTGAGCGATCGCCTCGTCCGACGTGCGATCCGGAGCGAAACGGTGATTGATGGTCACCGACGCGAGATCCGGGACGACGTTGCCGGCCACGCCGCCGTCGACGAACACTGCCTGCAGCGCCTCGCGGTATTCGCAGCCGGCGATCAGCGGACGCCGC
>JAHDHM010000087.1 GCA_020631315.1 Acidimicrobiales bacterium | reverse complement strand
CCCGGCGTTGCGGCGACCGAGCGGAACGAGCTCGAGGTCCACGATCTGGTGTGCATCGAGGTGCACGACCGTGACGGTCGAACCCTGACGGCGGTCCGGCGTGAACTCGAGCATCGTCGGTGTCACCCGGAGCCAGCCCGAGGGCCAACCGACGACGAGATCCGGACGTAGCGCGCGGCGCCAGCGGGACTCGCCGACGGCCAGCTCGCCGGTCGTGGGACCGACGGCGAGCGACGCAGGTCCTGACCACTCGTGCTGGGCGCGCACCGGCTCCCGCTCGGGGCCGGTCGGTCGCTTCGCCGCTTCCTCGTCGCTCGGGAGTGCGGCTCGCACGATCGCTGCGGCCGCGCCGGCTGTCGTGGTGACGGTCGTGCGGACGGTGCCGACGGCCCTGTCCACCCGGACGAGCCGCTCCCAGGTCTGGGCCGTCTCGGCGGTGGCTTCGAGCCGCGGATCGTCGGGGAAGGAGCGTCGGAGTCGATCGAACACGCGAAATCACCTCCTTGTGATTTGGGGTTCGCGCGCCCGCTACTGTGGCGCAGATGTCCTATCCGGTGCAGACCCCCGTTTTCGAGGGGCCCTTCGACCTGCTGCTGCATCTCATTCTGCGCGAACAGGTCGATCTCTACGAGGTGCAGCTGTCGTCGATCGTCGACGCGTACCTCCTCGAGCTGGAGAAGATGGCCGACAGCGAGGACGGTCTCGATCTCGAACTGGCGACCGAGTTCCTCCTCATCGCCGCGACCCTGGTCGAGCTGAAGACCCGCCGCCTGCTGCCCAACGCCGAGTCCGTCGACCTCGACGAGGAACTGGCCCTCTGGGAAGAGCGCGACCTGCTGCTCGCCCGACTCATCGAGTGCAAGACGTTCAAGAACGCCGCACAGATGATGCGTGCGGTCGCCGAGGACGCGGCGCGCTCGTTCCCGCGTACCGCCGGCCCCGACGAGCGCTACCACGAGCTCGCTCCCGACCTGCTGGCCGCGGTCGTTCCGGAGGACCTGCGTCGTGCGTTCCTCAAGGCGGTGGCGCCGAAGCCGCAGGCCAAGGTCCAGACCGAGCACATCGCGCCGATCCGTGCGTCGGTCACCGACGCCGTGCGTGAACTGAGCGACGAGCTGCCTCGCCTCGGCAAGGTCACGTTCCGGGCCCTCACCGGCGATCTGCTGGAGAAGCTCGACGTGGTCGTACGCTTCCTGGCGGTGCTCGAGCTGTTCAAGGGCGGCATGATCGAACTCGGCCAGGTCGGCAACTTCGGTGACATCACCATCGAATGGACCGGCGAGGACGACGGTCGACCCGTCGAACTCGACATCGACGCCTACGCCGGCTGACGCCACGCGTCGCCGCACCTCACCTGACCTTCTCCGACTTCAGACGAACGCAGGACGATTCCCCGATGCGACACGACGTGCGCGCCGCGCTCGAAGCGGTGCTGATGGTGGCCGACAACCCCGTCGACCCCTCGCTCCTCGCCCAGCTCCTCGAGATCCCCGTGGTCGAGGTCGAGCAGGGTTGCCGCGATCTGGCCGCCGAGTACCAGAGCCAGGGCCGTGGGTTCACCGTGGCCAAGGTCGCCGGCGGCTGGCGGTTCCAGTCCGCAGCTGATCAGGCCGCCTACGTCGAGCGCTTCGTCCTCGAAGGCCAGTCGTCGCGCCTGTCGGCCGCGGCGATGGAGACGCTGGCGATCGTCGCGTACAAGCAGCCGATCTCCCGGGCACAGGTCGCTGCCATCCGTGGCGTGAACGTCGACGGTGTGATGCGTTCGCTGCTCACCCGTGGCTACGTCGACGAGGTCGGCCGCGATCCCGGCCCCGGCCAGGCCGTGCTCTACGGCACGACCGACCTCTTCCTCGAGAAGCTCGGCCTCGAATCGCCCGACGACCTGCCGCCGCTCGGGGCGTTCGTCCCGGACCCTGACATCGTCGAGGCGCTGGAGAACGGTCTGCGAACCCCAGAGGAGCAGCAGGCCGTCCGCGAAGCGGTGACCAAGGGCATCGAGGTCATCAACGAGCACCTCGCCGACCAAGCCAGTGCTGACCAAGCCAGTGCTGACCAAGCCAGTGCTGAACAAGCCGGTGCTGAACAGGTCACGGCCGATGAGCCGGTAGCTCCGGTGGATGCTGCTGCTGAGGTCGTTGCCGACGGGGGCGCAGAGCAGCCGACCGTCGAGTCGTGAGCGACGATCTGGGCCCCGGCCACTCGCCGGACGGTGAGCGCCTTCAGAAGGTGCTGGCCCGCCTGGGCATCGGCAGCCGCCGCGTCTGCGAGGACATGATCACCGCCGGGCGCATCACCGTCGACGGGGAGCTGGCGACCCTCGGCCAGCGGATCGATCTGGAGACCGCTCGTGTCGAGGTCGACGGCTCGCCGGTGCCGGTGAAGCCCGACCTCGTGTACCGCCTGCTGCACAAGCCGGCCGGCCACGTGTCGACGGCCAAGGATCCGCAGGGCCGCCCCATCGTCATCGACCTGGTTCCGGCCGAGCCGAGGGTCGTGCCGGTCGGCCGGCTCGATCTCGAGACCGAGGGCTTGTTGCTGCTCACCAACGACGGTGACCTGACGCATCGGATGACCCACCCGTCGTTCGGTGTCGAGAAGGAGTACCTCGCGCAGGTCGAACGCCCGATGAGTCGCGGTGCGCTCCGCCAGCTGCGTGACGGCGTCGAGCTCGACGACGGCATGACCGCACCGGCCAAGGTCAGTCAGCCGCAACCTGGCATGGTCAAGCTGGTGATCCACGAGGGCCGTAACCGTCAGGTTCGGCGAATGTGTGATGCCGTCGGACATCCGGTGGTGCGGCTGGTCCGAACCCGGATCGGCCCGATCGCCGACCCGTCGCTGGCAGCCGGACAGTGGCGTGAGCTCGATCCGGCAGAGGTTCGTGCGTTGTACGCCGCCAGTGGCGACGAAGCACCTGAGCACGGTGCGGGACGACCGCCCCGGCGGCGTTAACCTCTCACGCCGTGATGCGAGTCCGAGCCCTCCGCGGCGCCACCACGCTCGATGCCGACACACCCGAGCAGATGCGTGAGCGCGTTCCGGAGCTCGTCGGCGAGATCATGACCCGCAACGGACTCGTGAACGACGACGTGATCTCGGTGTGGTTCACGACCACCCCGGAGATCAACTCGCTGCATCCGGCCACGACGGTGCGCAACACGCTCGGCTTCACCGATGTCCCCATGTTGGGGGCGACCGAGATGGCCGTCTCGGCGTCGGTCCCGATGTGCGTCCGGGTGATGCTGCACGTCGAGACCGAGCGCGACCGTGCCGATCTGCAGCACGTGTATCTGCACGGCGCCGTCGCGCTACGACCGGATCTGGCCGGATCATGACCCGCACCGCGAACGTCGTCGGTCTCGGTCTGATCGGCGGCAGTGTCGCCCTCGCGCTTCGCGAGCAGGGGTGGACGGTCCACGGCACCGATCTCGACGGTGACCGCGTGGCCGAAGCCCGCCGCCGCGACATCGTCGATTCGGGCCAGCTCGCTGCGGATGCCGCGATCACGTTCGTCGCCGTCCCGGCATCGGCGGCTCCGACTGCCATCGCCGACGCGCTCGCCGCAACGACCGGGCTGGTGACCGACGTGACCTCCGTGAAGGGTCGACTCGCGAGCGCGGTCACCGACCCTCGTTTCGTGGCCGGCCATCCGATGGCGGGCAGCGAGCAGGAGGGCTTGGCAGGTAGCCGGGCCGACATGTTCCAGGGTGCTGTGTGGGTGCTCACACCCTCGGCCACGACCGCCGACAACGCCGTTGCCGAGGTGGCGGCCGCCGTGCGGAGCTTCGGTGCCGACGTGGTGGCGCTCGCCGCGGACCGCCACGACGAGATCGTCGCCGTCGTTTCGCACGTGCCCCACCTGACCGCTGCTGCGCTGATGACGCTGGCCGCAGATCGCAGCGTCGACCATGTCGCGCTGCTGCGCCTCGCGGCCGGCGGGTTCCGTGACATGACGCGAGTCGCCGCGGGCCACCCGGCGATCTGGCCGGACATCTGTGTCGAGAACCGCGACGCCATCGTGGCCGTGCTCGACGGACTCATCGACCAGCTGGGCGAGGTGCGCTCGATGGTCGCCGATGAGAACCGCGATGCGCTGCTGACCACACTCCACGCCGCTCGTGCGGCACGGACGAACCTGCCCGGCCGGGCGAGCCAGCCCGACGATCTGGTCGAGATGCGGATCCCGATCCCGGACCGTCCGGGTGCAGCCGCCGAGGTGTTCACGCTCGCCGGTGAGCTGGACGTCAACATCTTCGACTTCGAGGTGGCCCACTCGCCCGAAGGTGACTTCGGTGTGATGGTGCTCGTCGTCGACGCCGCCCAGGCGGACCTGCTGCGCGGTGGCCTGATGGCCCGAGGCTTCCGGCCCGGCCTGCGGTCGTTGGCATGAGCTCGCCGGACGGCTCGCTCCCCAACCCGCTGCCCATCGTCCCGTTCGACGGTCCCGTGGATGGGACGGTCGAGGTTCCGGGGTCGAAGAGCATCACCAACCGAGCCCTGTTGGCCGCTGGACTGGCCGAGGGCACGAGTCGACTCACCGGGGTGCTGTTCGCCGACGACACCGAGGCGATGCTCGCCTGCCTCGAGCAGCTGGGCTGCACGGTCGATGCCGACCCCGATGCCGCGACAGTGACGGTCACCGGGATCGGCGGCCGAGAGTTGGCTGCCGGCGGCACGCTCGACGCGAGGCAGAGCGGCACGACGTCTCGTTTCCTGTTGCCGGTGCTCGCAGCGCTGCCAGGTGACTGGACGCTCGACGGACACGATCAGCTGCGGGCTCGGCCGTTCGACGACCAGGTGCTGGCGCTGTCGGAGCTCGGTGCTCGGATGGAACCGATCGGCGAGGAGCACCGCCTCCCGATGCGTGTCCGTGGAGCGCAGCTCGCCGGCGGTTCGCTCGAGGTGCCGGCCAACGTGTCGAGCCAGTTCCTCTCCGGGCTGTTGTTGGCCGCTCCGCTGTTCGGCGGCGAGCTGGTGATCCGCACGTCGGGCACGATCGTGAGCCGGCCCTACATCGACATGACCGTCGCCGTGATGCGAGAGTTCGGTGCTGACGTGACCGAGCCCGACCCCGCCGACGACGCGCCGGCCTGGTCGGTCGCCGGAACCGGCTACCGAGCCGCCGACTATGCCGTCGAGCCCGATGCCTCCGCCGCGTCGTACGTCTTCGGCGCCGCCGCCGTGACCCGGGGCCGGGTGACCGTTCCCGGGCTGAGCCGCGACGCGCTGCAGGGCGACGTCGGCTTCGTCGATGTGCTCGCCGAGATGGGCTGCGTCGTGACTGACGACGGCTCGTCGCTGACGGTCGACGCCCGCACCGAGGTGCTGCCCGGCGGCGAGCTGTGCGGCGTCGACGTCGACATGTCCCAGGTGTCGGACACCGCGCAGACGTTCGCCGCCGTGGCCGTCACCGCGTCGGGCCCGAGCACGGTCGACGGCATCGGGTTCATCCGCTTCAAGGAGACGGACCGCATCGGCGCCGTCGTCACCGAGTTGCGCCGTCTCGGTATCGCCGCTGAGGAGCTCGGCAACGGCTTCGCCGTGGCGCCCGGACCTGTCACACCGGCGGTCGTGGAGACGTACGACGACCACCGCATGGCGATGTCGTTCTCGCTGATCGGATTGGTCAACGATGCCGTGCAGATCGCCGACCCTCACTGCGTCAACAAGACGTTCCCGACGTACTGGAAGGTGCTCGAGTCGATGCGGCCCACCCCTCGCGCACTGCGCATCCTGGCGATCGACGGACCGGCAGGTTCGGGCAAGTCGACGATCTCGCGGGCGGTCGCCGACGCGCTCGGCGTCGCCCATCTGGACACGGGTGCGATGTATCGAGCGGTCACCTTCGCGGTGCTCGAGCGTGGCGTGGACCCGGCCGACACCGACGCCGTCATCGCCGTGGCCGCCGACGTCAACGTGCAGGTCACCGATCAGGTGACGGTCGATGGTGTGGATGCCACGACCGCCATCCGCACCCCAGAGGTCACCGCCGCAGTGTCGACGGTGTCGGCGATCCCGACGGTTCGTCGCGAGGTCGTGCGCATCCAGCGGGAGCTCGGCCTGGAGCCCGACGGTTGCGTGGTGGAGGGCCGTGACATCGGCACCGTGGTGTTCACCGATGCGCCGCTCAAGATCTACCTGACCGCTCGGGTCGACGTGCGGGCCGCTCGGCGGCTTGCCGAGATGGAGGCGAAGGGCCTGACGGGGCCTGGCTCGGCGACGTTCGAGGAGATCGCTGCCGACATCGAGCGGCGAGATCATCAGGACTCCAGCCGTGCGGACAGTCCGCTGAAGCCCGCCGACGATGCGGTGGTGCTCGACACGAGCGACCGTACGATCGAGGATCTCGTGGCCGACATCGCCGCCCGGACGCGTGCGGCGTGGGGTGAGGAGCAGCAGTGAGCGAACGTGAGGTGATCCGGCCGACCGGCGAGGGCTTTGCCTCTGGCGAGACCTTCCTGGCCAAGGCGATCTATCGCTTCTTCCAGGCGGCCCTGTGGCTGATCTTCAAGGTGTACTTCCGCCAGACGATCTCCGGCGCAGAACACATCCCGAAGGAGGGGCCGTTCATTCTGGCTCCCGTGCACCGGTCGTATCTGGACACGCCGTTGCAGGCGCCGGTGCGCCGTCGCCTTCGTTTCATGGGCAAGGACTCGATGTGGAAGTACCCGGCGTCGGCGTGGTTCCTGTCGTCGATGGGCGGTTTCCCGGTGAGCCGTGATCAGGCCGACCGCGAGGCGCTGGCGATGACGGTCGAGCTGCTCGAGCGTGGCGAGCCGACTGTCTTGTTCCCCGAGGGTGAACGCAAGCGTGGCCCGCGGGTGTATCCGCTGAAGGACGGTGCGGTGTACGTCGCTGCCAAGACCGGCGCACCGATCGTGCCGATGGGCATCGGCGGATCCGAGGGAGCCATGCCGAAGGGCCGCAACTTCATCTTTCCGGTGAAGATCCATCTGGAGGTGGGTGAGCCCATTCCGGCGCCGCCGAAGAAGGACTCGGGTCGGGTCTCACGCAAGGCCGTCCAGGAGACGACCGTGGAACTGCGCGAGACGTTGCAAGAGCTGTTCGACCGCGCGCAGGAGCGTTGCGGCACGCCGAACGTCTACGAACCGGGCAGCGAACCGCCGCCGATGGACTGACCCTGGCCGCCGATCACTCTCGGCGGTGGGCACAGATACATGCGCAAGGGCATGCGGCGCGACGTCGTGTTCGTCGTGCCGTCTTCATCGAGTGACTTCGTCGACATCGGAAGATGAGCTCGCGCAGGTCGGTGTTGCCGCCGTCGCGGACTTCGGTGTCGTGGTCGGCGTCGCAGAGGCGGGCGTCGAGCCCGCAGCCGCAGGCACACTGCGGTTGGAGGATCGCGGCGGCGAGGCGTTGGGCTGGTGAGAAGAAGCGTCGGGGGCGGCCGAGGTCGAGGATCTCGCCGTCGGGGTCGAACACGACTCGGCGGACGTTGGCCCGGATGGCGAGTTCGTGGACGGTTCGGCGACTGAGGTGGGTGCCGTCGGCGAGTTCGCGGAGGACCTCGTCGTAGGGGAATGGCTCGACCGTGAAGCCGGCCGCTTCGGCGGCGATGGCTTCGGCTTCGGCGTAGGAGACGTGGACCATCAAGGTGACGGGTGTCTGGGTGTGCTGGTCAGCTCCGGCAGAGCGTTCGGCCATGATCACGAGGGCGTCGTGGCGGCGCTGGGCGTCGGTGCGAGCCAGATCGAAGATGGTCGGTGGCCTGCCGAGGCGTTGCTCGGCGTCGGCCCAGTCGTCGCGGAAGAGTTGTTGGCAGAGCCGGTCGATCTCGGTGCGGACGATGTTGCGGGCGATCGGTGTGAGGGTGCCCTTGGCGATGCCGCGATCGTTCAGCGAGCGGGAGAGGTGGAACTCGCGTGCGGCCTGGTCCTTGACGTCCCTCTCGTCGGGGAGACGGTCGTCGGCGGCGTCCTTCCACCGGTCGATGAGGGTGTCGAAGTCTCGCCAGGGAAGTTCGGCGGCCCAGCCGACGAGTTCGGCTTCGAACTCGTGGAACTGGCCGGCGAAGCGTGGGTGAAGGCAGGTGGCGAGGAGCCTGGCGTGGTCGGGACTGAGGTCGCCCGCCCGGAGGGCCTTGGCGACGAGGGGCATCTTCGGGAGGGCTTCGGCGAGTTGGGCCCGGCGGGATGCCTCGGCGGTGTGGCCGAGTGTGTGGGTGCGGAGGTAGGCGGTGATGGAGGCGTTGCCGTGTTCGGCCCACACCATCGCTGCATCAGCGGCACCGACCACGACGGCGTCCAAGGACGCGATCCCGGTGCGGACCCGATCGAGGATGGCCAACGCATCGGAGAGGTCGCGGTGGTCGAGCCCGGCCCACGCCTCGTCATGGAGCCGATCGACATCGTCGGCCAGAGCGTGGAGCCTGGCGATTCGGTCGTCGTCGAGCGCATCTGAGTTGTCGTGATCGTCTGACCCTGCGGGTCGTCCACCTGCGGTCACTTCTGTCACCCATGGATCGGGGGTGCCAGCGATTCGGGCAGCTGTTGCTGCGAAGGTCGACCGAACCCACGCCGTGGCGTGCGCTTCGTCGAGTGGTGACCAACCTATTCAGGGGGTGGGACAGCGAAGGCGCTGCCAGCGCGAAGGGGAGGGATCGTTCCCGGTCGATCCGTCACACTGGACGGATGGGCAAGTCTGCTGGTCGTCTCGGTCTCGTCGTGGTGTGCGCCGCACTTCTGTTGGCGGCGTGTTCGGACAGTGACGACGAGGCGACACCCACCACGTCACCGCTGACCACCGCAGCCCCGGCGACGACGGAGGCGCCCGCGACCTCGGCCGCACCGGCCACCACCGAGGCTCCCTCGACCACCACCACAGCGCCACCGGCGACCACCACGACCGCGGAATCGACCTCCACGACTGCGGTGCCCTCCACCACGGCGCCCGACGCCTCCCTTGTTCCCGAGTCCGTCATCTTGTCGACCTTCGGATGGAGCGGCCCCCGACAGGTCGACGCCGGCAACAACCCGACGAGCGGGCCGGACGGCTCGGGTTGCTCGCCGGGTGGTGACACGTTGCCCGACGGCGTCTGGTTCGTGCAGATCACGGCCGTCGAGGCGGGTCCGCCGTTGGCCGTCGAGTTCGACCTGCTGTGTCGGTACACCGGCGAGAACATCCCCGACGAGGAGAACCGCGACTTCGACGACTGGGTCTACAACGACTCGGACCGGCTGCGGACGATGACGGTGGCCGACGACGCCACCTTCCATCCCGGCTGGTGCTTCGCAGAGCCTGGCGCTGAGTGGGTCGACGAGCAGCGACCTGCCGAGTTCGCCGCTGACGCGCTGCCGCGCTTCGGAGCGGAGGACGACCCGTACCGTGGTGCGTTCCTCGAGTTCCAGTGGACGTGGGTCGAGGTCGACGGCGGCGAGATCACCGAGATCGTCGACGGTTTCTACTTCTGCGCCGGGTAGGGACCGGCGCACAGAGGACACTGCGCCGGGTAGGGACCGGCGCATAGAAGGCACTGCGCCGGGTAGGGACCGGCGCACAGAAGGCACTGCGCCGGTAACTCTCGGCGCGCTGTCACAGGTGATGCGTAGGGTGCCGGCATGGACGAACGGCCACCCCTGCCCGAGGACACGACCGAGAACCGCACCGGTGACGAGCGCACCGTGCTCACGGCGATGCTCGACTACTACCGGGCGGTGCTGCATCGCAAGGCGCACGGTCTGACGTCAGAGCAGTTGGCCATGACGATCGAGCCGTCGAACCTGACGCTCGGCGGCCTCGTGTTGCACATGGCGATCGTCGAGGACGGCTGGTTCCAGCGTCGCTTCGGTCGCCAGCCCGGCAACGAGTTCTTCACCGCCATCCCGTGGGCCGAGCAGCCCGACTGGGAGTTCGACGAATCACCGTCGATGCCGTGGTCGCAGATCGAGGGCTTCTATCTCGACACGATCGAGGCCAGTCGTGCGACGGTCGCTGCTGCCGAGTCGCTCGACGAGCTGGGTGCGCCCGTCGATGGTCGGCCGGACGTGAACCTCCGCTGGATCCTGGTGCACCTGATCGAGGAGTACGCGCGCCACTGCGGGCACGCCGACTTTCTGCGTGAGCGGATCGACGGCGTCGCCGGCGATTGATCTGGCTGGCAGTCTCCCAACGAAGTGTGAACAACGTCGGCGCCGACGGCGTCGTGGTGGGACGCGCCGTTACGGTGAGCGCATGTGTGGTCAACACGACGCTGACGGCAACCCGGTCGGACACTCACACGGGCCGGTGTTCCGGCCTCGCACCGGGCTGAAGTCGCGCCGGGCGTTCCTGGGCGATCTCGGCAAGGGCACGTTGGCGATGGCCGTGATGACCCCTGCCGTGTTGGCCGCGTGCTCGTCTGACGATGCGGGGACGGCGGCCTCGACGTCGTCAGCGCCGTCGACGACGACCCAGGGCGCGACGACATCTGCCGCCGAGACCACAGCGCCGGCGGCCGACTCGACGACCACGTCTGAAGCGGCCGCCGATGACACGACGTTGCGCTGGGCCAGAGCCGAACTCGGCTTCGTCTCGGCGTACGTGCTGGCGAGAGGCAGCCGGGCAGCGATCGTCGACACCGGCGTCGCCGGATCGGCCGATGCCATCGGGATGACACTCGCCGAGCTCGGACTGAACTACGACGACGTCGACCACGTCGTGCTGACGCACCACCACGGCGACCACGCCGGTTCGATCGCCGAGGTGCTGGCGATGGCGCCGAACGCGACCACGTACGTGGGTGAGGCCGACGCCGGTCAGGTGCGGGTCGACTCGGTACCGGTCGTCGGTGGCGAGGACGTGTTCGGCTTCGAGCTGCTCGCCACGCCCGGCCACACCGCCGGGCACATGGCGGTGATCGATCACGAGACCGGCCTGCTGGTCGCCGGCGACGCGATCTGGACCGCGGATGGGGGAGTGACCGAGGGGCCAGAACGC
>JAHDHM010000086.1 GCA_020631315.1 Acidimicrobiales bacterium | reverse complement strand
GTGTCTCTCGAGCGAGGAGGATGGAGCCTCGCGCCGGGATCTGGTCGTAGCTGTGGTCGGTGTGCCACGCGCCGCCGATGTTGACCAGCTGGTCCGGCTCCTTGAGCACCTCGGCGACTTCCGGGTGCCCGTCGACGGCCTTGAAGAACCGATTGACGTCGATCTCCGCGAACCGACGGGCGAAGGCCTTGTGCTCGTCGGGGCTCAGGTGCTGGTCCCGGAAGAACAACACGCCGTGTTCGTTCCAGGCTGCCCTCAGCTCGTGCGTCAGCGCGTCGTCCAGGTCCCGAAGGTCGATGTCGTGGACGAACGCCCCGACGTGTTCGCTGGCAGCTTCGAGCCTCATGTCAGCTCCTCCTCCGATTCCGATGACGCCGTGGCGTGATGCCGCAGCCGTTCGACCGACACGTCATGCAGGTACCTGAACTCGACGGCGGGATCGAACGTGTCCGGTTCCAGCAGCCACTGGAAGCCCACGCCGCGTAGTCCACCGACGAGGAACACCGCCTCGCGTTCGACGTCGAGGCCGCTGACGATCGAGCCGTCCTGCTGTCCGCGGCGCAGGAAGCTCTTGAGGTCCTCACGCATCGCGTCCTGGAACTTCGCGATGCGCAGCCTGAGACCCTCGTCGGTTCCGACCGCCTCGAACAGCAGGGCATAGAGGACTCGCAGACCCTTTGGGTCGCGTTCGGCCTGCGTGGCGATGGCATCGAGGATGGTGGCGATGGCTTCCAGACCTGTCTTGCCCTTGGTGCGGGGCAGGACGTTGCGATGGTTCCAGGTGGCGACGATGCGTTCGATGAGGGCCTCGACGAGGCCGTCCTTCGAACCGAAGCGGGCCGTGACCAGTCCCCGGCTGTACCCAGCCCGCTCACCGATGGCCGCGAAGGTGAGGCTGTCGAAGCCGCCTTCGACGATGAGCTCCGACGCAGCGTCCAACAGTGCGGCGGTGGACCTCGCGGTGCGTTCGGCCTGACGGTTCGGCCGCGGCTCCTGCGTCTCGGTGCTCACGAGGCTGACCTGATCGTCTCGAGGACGGGCAGCAGGTACCGGAGGAACGCAGCGGGGTGCTCGGTCATGGGGAAGTGACCGAGCCCGGGCATGACCGTGTGTGTCGAGCCGGCGATGGCCTCGTGGGCGGCACGTCCGTGCCGCACCGAGCCGGTGTAGTCGTACTCGCCGTTGAGGATGTGCACGCCGACCTGTGAGGTGTCGATCAGGTGTGCCTCGTCACGGAGGTCGTAGTCGACCATGTAGTAGTGCAGGTCGCCGTGAAAGGCCGGAGGCCAGCCCGCCGAGTAGACGTGCGACACCTCCTTCACGTAGGCCTCGGGCGACGTCGGCGCGCACAGGCCCTCCATCATCCGGGCCTTGGCCGTGTTGGACACCGCGGGATGGAACATCCCGATCAGGGCGTCCCAGTCGCCACCGATGTGCAGCGCTCCCTCGAGCGAGATGACCGCCCGGAACACGTCGGGGTGGTGTCGAGCCAGATCCAGTGCGAGGAGGCCGCCCACCGAGCAGCCCATGAACACGGGCTGTTCGAGTTCGAGTGTCGCCGCCAGCTGCAGCGGGACACTGCGGAGGAACTGGCCCTTCAGCAGGTAGGGCTCATCCCACCATCGACGGTCGACGGGTGGGATCGACTTGCCGTGGTGCGGCAGGTCGTAGGCGATGAGCCGGAAGTGGTCGGTGATCTCCGGACACTCGAACAGGTGCCGCCACTGGAGGCTGTGCGAACCGGCCGTGTGTTGCAGCAGCACCGGGATGCCCTGGCCCGCCTCCTCGAAGTACACACGGTGGTCGTGTCCGCCGAGATCGAGATGCACGTAGCGCCCGACGGGCGAGTCGATCTGACCGGGTGTCGACGACTCGCTGGTGTCTGCTCGGACACCGCCGGGGGCTCGGAGCAGCTCGATGAGCCGTTCGGTTCCCGGGAGTTGTTGCCACCAGCGCAGCGGGTCGGCGTCGAGCTCGAGACCTCGGTTGACCAGCGTCGCGAGGGCGTAGGAACCGGCCTCCGGCGTCGGTGCCAACAGTCCGGCCCACACGTCGGCGCTTCCGCTCAACGTGACGGTGTGATCACCCCGCTCAGGGACACCGTCGGTGATGACGCCGTCGTCGAGCCGTACTCCGGTCACGTCGTCGCCGCACTCGAAACGGAACCCGCCGCAGAGGTGGCGGGTGGCGTTCGCGAACTCGCCATCGGACCGACAGGTGTCGGCGAGCACTGCGGCGGTCGGCAGCAGGCCGGTCATCGGCTCGGTGGCGGTCACTCGAACCCTTCCCCCTCGTGTTCGTTCAGGATCGGCGGACGGCGATGGATGCCGGTCGGCGTCTCGGTGAACCGTAGTGGGGTGTTCGGGAGCACGACCTGACGTTCGCTGCCCGGATGGTCGACGGCCACGAGCATCTGGCGACCGGCGACGTGCTCGCTGTCGAACAGTGCGGCCGCGTCGTTGACCGGTCCGACCGGGACCCGTCCGCCGAGCGCCTCGACGACCTCGGCGGTGGTGTGCTGCGTCGTCCAACTGCGCATCACCTCATTGAGGAACTCGCGGTTGTCGACTCGGCGACGTGCGTTGCTGGTGCGCTCGTCCTCGAGCAGGTCCGGGCGGCCGATCACCTCGCACACGACCGCCCACTGCTTCGGCGTGGGTGCGGCGATGGAACAGTGCCCGTCGGAGGTCGGATAGACCTCGAACGGAGCGATCGAGGGATGGGCCGATCCGCGTGGAGCCTGGATCTCGCCCGTGTAGGAGTAGCGCCAGGTCAGCGACTCGCAGACGGCCATGATCGCGTCGGTCATGGCGACGTCGACGAACTGACCCTCGCCCGTTCGCCGAGCGTGGTGGAGTGCCGCGAGGAGACCGATGACCATCACCGTGGCCGGGTAGAGGTCACCGACACTCGGACCGGCCGACACCTTCGCTCCCCCCGGCTCACCCGTGTAGCTGATGAGTCCGCCCATGGACTGGGCGACGACGTCGAACGCGGGCCAGTCGGCGTACGGACTCTCGCCGGTGCGTGGATCACCGAACCCGCGGATGGCGCCGTACACGAGCTTCGGGTTGCGCTCCCGAAGGGACTCGTAGCTCAGACCCAGGCGGTCCATCACGCCGGCGGTGAAGTTCTCGACGAGCAGGTCGGCCTCGTCGATCAGCTGGAGCAGGGCGGCCTTGTCGGCGTCGTCCTTGAGGTCGAGACAGATCGATCGTTTGTTGCGGTTGACGCTCGCGAAGTAGCCGCCGAAGTGCTTGTCGGTGTCGGACTCGGTGAACGGAGGGATGAAGCGGGCCATGTCGCCGCGAGGAGCTTCGACCTTGATGACGTCGGCGCCGAGGTCGCCGAGGATCGACGTGCAGAACGGCCCAGCCAGTGCCTGGGTGAGGTCGACGACCTTCACGTCGGCCAGCGGCCCCGAGCGCTGCTCGAGCATCGGCGCCGCCCGCAGGTGTGCGTCCTTCCAGTTCTCACTCACATCACTGCTCATGACGCCACCCAGTGACTGCGGCGCTTGACCAGCACCGACCGTTGGAGTTCGCACACGACGTCGCCGTGTTGGTTGCGACCCCAGTGTTGGAAGCGGACGACGCCGGCGTCATCCCGGTCAGCCTCTTCGGTGGCCAGCACCTCCGTGTAGGCGGTGATGGTGTCGCCGTGGTGCACCGGCTTCTTGAAGCGCACGCCGGTGAGACCGAGTTCGGCGAGGGCGTTCTCGGCCGTGTCCTGGCTGGTCAGGCCAACGGTCATCGAGCCGGTGATGAGGCCGAACACGAGGCGCCCGTCGCCGAGCGGCGAGCCCTTCATGATCTCCTCGTTCCAGTGGCCTTGGGCGGTGTTCATCACCTGCTTGGAGATGTAGTTGTTCTCGACCTCGTCGATCGTTGCGCTGCGCGCGTGGCGCATCCGCTGCCCGACCTCGAAGTCCTCGAAGTAGTTGCCGTCACCGGTCAGGTGTTCCATCGACGCCTCCATCAGCGCAGCGGTGTCGGGGGCAGGAGCGAGTCAGACACGAGGCGCAGCATGATCTCGCTGGTGCCCTCGAAGATCTTGGTGAGCCGGGCGTCGCGCCAGTAGCGCTCGATCGGGAAGTCCGTCGTGTACCCGGCACCGCCGTGGATCTGCAGCGCCTCGGAGGTCACGCGTTCGGACATCTCGGCGGCCAGGTACTTGACCATCGCACCTTCCATGTCCGGCGAGGTCGAGTTCTCGTAGCCACCCAGATCGGTGTTCGCCGCCACCTGGTACATCAGCGATCGGCAGGACTCGACCTCGGCCGCCATCTTGGCGATCTTGAAACGCATCACCTGGAAGTCGCCGATCGGACGACCGAACTGCTCACGTTCCTGGACGTAGGCGATCGAGTCCTCGAGGGCGCCACGGGCGAGACCGATCGAACGTGCCGCGGTGTGGATGCGCGGCACCGTCATGCCGCGAGCGGCGCGGATGAAGCCGGCCTTCGGGTCGTCATCGACCTCGCCGCGCTGGGCACGCTCGTAGCCGATCA
This sequence comes from Acidimicrobiales bacterium, assembly GCA_020631315.1. The sequence continues at coordinate 6,466 of JAHDHM010000086.1, read as the reverse complement.
GACCGTCGTCGGGGACGAAGCAGTCGTTGAACGACAGGTCGTACGTGTTCCAGCCGTGGTAGCCGATCTTGCGGATCGGGTTGCCCTCGCACCCCTCCGGGAACTCGCCTGCCTCCTTGTGGAGGATGAACCGTCGGATGCCCGAGTGGCGGTTCTCCGGGTCGTACTTCGTGGTCCGGGCGACGACGAGGATGGCGTTCGACCGGTCGGCGAACGTGCACCACATCTTCTGGCCGTTGAGCAGCCAGCCGCCGTCGACCTTGTCGGCACGCGTGCGTACCGAGGCGATGTCGGAGCCGGCGTCGGGCTCGCTCATCGCGAACGAACCGAGCCACTTCCCCTGCACTGCGAGCGGGTAGTACCGCTCCTTCTGGCTGGGATCGAGCGCTGCGGCCATCCCCGAGCGGGCGATGATGCTGGCCGTGCTCATCCACGCCCGGGCGAGCTCCTCGGTGATGAGCGCGTACTCGAACACGCCGAGGCCGAGGCCACCGAACTTCTCCGGCGCCATGATCCCGAAGAAGCCGAGCTCGCCCATCTCCTCGATGAGCGACTCGGGCATCATCCCGTGCTCGGGGTCGAGCTCGTTGGCGAGCGGGAGCACCCGGTTCATGGCGAAGTCGCGGGCCAACTCCTGGATGGCCACCCGGTCCTCGGTGCGATAGGCCGCAGGAATCGGCGGCCGCGGATCGACGATCTCTCTAGGCATTAGAGATCACCTCGGTCGCGGCGCTTGGCGACGAGGTTGGTGCGTCGGTAGTCGACGACCAGCTCGCCCTTCTGGTTGTGGGCCTCGGTGTGCCAGGTGACGATGCCGACGTTCGGGCGGCTGTCCGACGTGCGGGTCTCCACGACCGTGCTCTTCGCCGTGAGCGTGTCTCCCGGATACACGGGCAGGTGGAAGGTCACGTCCTCCATGCCGAGGAAGGGTCCGCCGATCTCGCTGAGGTCCTCGACGGACAGCCCGACCACGGTGCACAGCACCAGCATCGGATTCAGCACGACGTCGTCGTGGCCGTGCGCCTTGGCGTACTCGGCGTTGAGGTGCATGGGGTTCCAGTTGCACGTCGCCGTCGAGAACACGGCGTTGTCACCGTCGGTGAGGGTGCGACCCCAGTGGTGCACCAGCTCCTGGCCTTCGGTGAAGTCCTGGAAGTTGTTCCCCTTGCGTGCGACCGGGAACGAGTCGAAATCGATCTCCGTCATCGCGCACGACCATAGACAGAGAACTTGTCAGCCGACAAATAACCCGGCAGAACCGGTGCCGTCGGCTGACGTGCAACACTCTCCTCCGCCCGAGTGTCACCCGGAACGAGCCGACATGAACCTCGACGACCTGCTTCGGCCGGAACAGCAGCAGCAGTTCCACCGCCTCTGCATCCCCACCACGCCCGATGAGCTCCTCGAGCTGCCCGATGTCGTGCAGATGCATCTCGACGGTGTGACCGACGAGCAGCGCCCGGCCACCGACGTGGAGACGGCCCAGGCGATCGCCGTCTCCCTGCTGAAGCTGTTGGCCGACGAAGAACTCATGGAGAGGATCGACGACGAGGAGCGATCCCTCGTGCGTGGCGCTGTCGAGTACTACCTGCTCACCGACGACGCGGCCGGCGACCTCGACGACCCGCTCGGGTTCGACGATGACGCCCGCGTCGCCAACTGGGTCTTCCAACGTCTCGACCGCGAGGACCTGGTCGTCGTCCTCGACTGATCGACGGCCTGAGAGAGACCACCTGGATCGGTGTAGCACACACGTGCTACACTCGTTTCATGACCACGACCACGGTGCGCCTCGACGAGGAAGAGCTGGCCATGCTCGATCTCCTCGCGCCCGAGTTCGGTGGCCGATCGAGTGCCCTGCGAACGGCGCTCCGGCAGCTGGCTGCGACCCGACAACGGGCAGCAGCGCTCGACGCACTCCTCGACGCATGGGCCGCCACGGACGGCCCGGTCGACGAAGAAGCCGTTCGGGCGATGGCCGACCGTTTCGACTGGTGATCCTCGACGCGGGCGTGCTGATCGCCATCGATCGAGGCGATGCGACAGCGCGAGCAATGCTGACGGCTGCGTCGCGCAACGGGGTGGAGCTGCACACCACACACCCCGTGCTCGCCCAGGTCTGGCGCACGGGTCCGCGGCACGCACGCCTCGCGCAACTGCTGAAAGCGATCGTCACCCACCCCTTCGACGACGGCCGTGCCGTCGGCCAGCTGCTCTCAGCTTCTGGCACCAGCGACGTGGTGGACGCTCATCTCGTCATCGTGGCCACACGCCTCGGTGTTGATGTCCTCACTGGTGACCTCGACGACATCTCGAAGCTGACCGCAGCGCTCGGCCCGGCAGGGCCGCGAGTTCACTCGTGGCCGTGAGCTTGCTGCTCAGGCGCGGCGCGACAGGCTGACGGCGAAGTCGCCATCGGTCCACCAGCCGACGATCTCCAGCCCCAGATCGCGCAGCTCTGCGACGAGTCGCTCCTTGGTGAACTTGGCCGAGATCTCGGTCCAGAGCCGCTCACCGCGCTCGATGTCGACGTGCAGGCCAGGCAGATCGAACGACACCGCTTCTCGGGCGACGAGGAAGATCTCGATCCACGCGTCCTCCGCGTTCCACTGCGCCAGGTGGTCGAAGAGCTGTGGGTCGAGGTCGAGGTCGAACTCGCGTGACATCACCGAGATCACGTTGCGGTTGAACGCTGCGGTCACGCCAGAGGCGTCGTCGTAGGCGTCGACCAGGCGACGTTCGTCCTTCACCAGATCGGTGCCGAGCAGGAGATGGTCGTCGTCGTCCATGGTCGAGATCAGCGAGCGAAGCAGCTCGGCACGGGGAGCCGGCGGGTAGTTGCCGACCGTGCCACCGAGGAACGCGACGAGACGGCGTCCCTGCGTCGGGAGACGGTCGAGGTGGAGGTCGAAGTCGCCGACGACACCGTGGACGGCGATGTCGGGGTAGCGCTGCATGAGGCGCTCGACACCGGTGTCGATGGCGTCGGCGCTGATGTCGAACGGGACGAATCGCAACGGACCGCGAGCCGCCATCGCGTCGAGCAACGCAGTGGTCTTGTCCGACACGCCGGCACCGAGCTCGACCAGCGTGTCGGCACCACTGAGCTCGATGATCTCCTCGGCGTTGCCGAGCAACAGGCCCCGTTCCGCCTCGGTCGGGTAGTACTCGGCCAGCCGCGTGATCTCCTCGAACAGGCGCGAGCCTTCGTCGTCGTAGAACCACTTCGGCGGGATCGACTTCGGCGTCTGTGTGAGCCCGTGCAGAAGATCAGCCAGCAGCCGCTTTCTCGTGCTGCCGACGTCGTGATGCTCGAGGACGTAGGCACCCGACCCGGGCGACGGGTCGGTCAGGTCGATCGCGGGGAGATCGATGTCGGTGAGGTCGCTGGCAGTTCCCATACGACGAGGGAACCCGCCGAGGTCGTCCATCCCTTCACCCGAATCCGGCTTTCACCCGAACCTCACCCAGCGGTGAACGAAGATGGAGCATGTCTCGCAACGTCGCCGCCATCTGCGCCGGTGTCCTGTTGTCTGCGGCAGCGGGCCTGACGCACGGTCGTCACATCACCCACAACTACCGAGCCCCATGGGCGCCTGAGCAGGTCGAGCGATTCGTCGACAGGTTCTGGAGCGGTGCTGCCGAATGCGGTCATCGACTTCACCGTCACCACGCTCGAACAGCTCGATCTCGTCGACGGGAACCACGGCGCGCTACTCCGCCGACATCTCGGTGGCGGGTTCGTCGCCGAGCTCCACGAGACGTGACCGCCAGCGGGGTCGGGCCGCGGTGACGAGCAGGCCGGCCCACGTTCCGCGACACTGAGTCGGCATGGACCCGGGTTTCGTCCTCGATGTCACTGCACACGTGCCCGAGAGCGTGCACTTCGACGACCTGGGTGACCGACTGCGGCTTGCAGCCAAGGAGCCGCTCGAAGGAATCGGGACCGGCGTCTTCGCCGAGCCGGCCGTCTATGCCGAGTTCGATCTCCGGACGCTCGACCCGTCGATCGAGATCGTCGGTTACGCCTTCACCCAGTTCGCGATGCCCGTCACCGGCTCCCGGACCCGTCCGTTCGACTTCAGCCCTGCGCCGAACCTGTTCTCGCCTCCGGCGATGATCCCGGTCGTGCTCCGCCGCGACGACGGCATGCACGCGCTGCTCGCCCCACTGGACTCGTGGCACGAACAGATCTTCGCCGTCGACCAGGACGACACCGGCGTGCAACAGCTCAAGTGGGGCTGGCACGGTGACCTCGATCGGGTGCCCGAAGAGTTCGCGACGACGCTCGGCATCTATCGCGGTCACGACCTGGACGCCCTCTTCACCCAGTGGGCAGCCGAGATCCGTGCCGACAACGAGACCGAGCGCCTTCCGAGGGACGCCGACCCGATCGTGTCGCACCTGTCGTACTGGACCGACAACGGCGCGGCGTACTGGTACCGGACCGAAGCGGGCATGACGATCACCGAGTCACTGGCCGCCAAGCTCGCCGAACTACGCGAGCTGAACGTGCCGGTCAACGCCGTCGAGCTCGACTCGTGGTTCTACCGCCACGAGGTGAGCCGGCCGGTGAGCGAGATCGGCTACCTCGACGAGGTGCCGCCGACCGGGATGATCACGTGGACCGGTCGCGACGACGTGCTTCCCGACGGTGTGGAGGGACTCGCCGAGGCGCTGGGCAACCCACCGCTCACGTTGCACAGCCGCCACATCTCCCCGCAGTCGCCGTATCTCGACGAGGGCGAGTGGTGGGTGGACCGGGCGGCGCACCCCGTCGACCAGTCGTTCTTCGAGCGCTGGTTCGACGACGCACAACGGTGGGGCGCGACCTGCATCCAGCAGGACTGGATGATGCCCGCCTGGTTCCTGGTCCGCGGGCTGCGGGAGGCGCCGGGCCGAGCGATGGCCTGGCAACGAGCCCTCGATCAGCAGGCCGCCGAACGCGACATGACGGTGATGTGGTGCATGGCGACGCCCGGCGACTTCATCGCCACGGTCGAACTCGGCCGGGTGGTCGCTGTCCGCACCAGCGACGACTACCGCTTCGCCGAGGACCCGGCGCTGCTGTGGCACTGGTACCTGTGCGTGAATCGCATGGCCGGCGCGCTCGGGCTCGTGGCATCGAAGGACGTGTTCTTCACCCACGACCTGGAGGGTGCGACGGACCCGACCGACGGTGACCCGTACCCCGAGGTCGAGGCGTTGCTGTCGGCGATGTCGGCGGGCGTGGTGGCGATCGGCGACCGGTTGGGCCGCACCGATCCGTCCATGGTCGAACGGCTCTGCCGACCCGACGGCGTGCTGGTGAAGCCCGACGCGCCGCTGGCCGTCGACGCCGACGGACTGTTCCGGCCGTGGAACTCGAACGACAGCCTGCTGTGGTCGAGCACGAACTCGGGTGACTGGCGCTACGTCGTGGCGCTGCACGCAGGAGCAACCGACGAACCGATCGCCGACTCCGTCGACCTCGGCGACGAGGTGCTCGTCTACGACTGGCGAGCCGGGTCCGCAGCGCCGGCGTCGTCGATCGAGGTGGAGCTGGGCCATCGAGACTGGGCGCTGTACGTGCTGTGCCCGATCGAGGACCGGGGTGGCCGGCGTCGAGCCCTCGTCGGCGACCCCGACAAGTACGTCACGATGGGCGACGCCCGGGTCGCCTACGACGGCGAGACCGCATCACTCCTCCGAGCCGAGAGCGAGACCGGCGGCCGCATCCGCTGGTGGATCGAAGGCGAAGGCCTCCTCGACCGCTGACACCTCCCGAAACTGATGCTGTCCGCTGCTCGCACCGACAGCCAGCAATTCGAGAACCTCACGCCGTGACGCAGAACTCCTGGTAGCGCGTCATGTCGAGCGGTTCTTCGGCGAGCGTGTCGGGGTGGAACAGCGAACGGCCAGCCGCGCCGAGGTTGCCCAGATAGACGTGCACGGCGCGAGCCCACTCGTCGTCGGCCGAGATGGCGTGGACGGCAGCCGGACCGAGGGTCAGCACGTTGCCAGCCTCGAGCGCGACCGGCGGCGCCGGATCGAGACCGTCGGCAGCGCGGCGCCACATCCGATGCTGTTCACAGCCGGCCCACTGGCCGATGATCGCCGTCATCAGGTGATCGTGCGGCGGCTGGATGACGCCGGGCTTGGTGTGCACCACGACGATCGTCAGGTCATCGGCTTCGTAGAGAGTGTCGCTCGGACCGCAGAGATCGTCGCTCTCGGTCGGTGCACCGAGCAGCTCGTCCAGCGCGTCGGGGTCGGCGATCAGCTCACGCAGCACGTCACCGACCGCCGCCGTGGGCTGGTCCGCTGCAGCAGCCGTGCGCAGTGATTCGACCAGGGCCTCGACGTCGCTCATGGCGAAACCATAGGGCCGCGGAAGGGCGCCCGCCGGTACGGTCGTCGCCGTGGAGCTGACCTTTCTGGGCACGTCGTCGGGTGCACCGACTCGCCGCCGCAACGTCAGCGCGCT
>JAHDHM010000085.1 GCA_020631315.1 Acidimicrobiales bacterium | reverse complement strand
TGTGTCTGGCATGGCTGCAACCGGGCGGCGTCGGGCTGCGACGCCCATCACATGACCGAATGGCACCTCACCCACGACGGGCGACTTGTCAACCTGACGTTGCTGTGCCCGGAGCACCATCACCAGCTGCATCAGATGGGCGGCACCCTCTCGCCCGATCCCGAGCGAAAGCAAGGCTGGCAGATCACCCACCTCACCGCAGGCAGCGTCGAACGAGTCATCAGCCGCTGGGACAAGAGCCCGCCCACCTGGCTGGCGGACTCTCCGTGACCTCGCTGGCAGTCCCGCGCCGATCGGGAGTCAGGTGGTTGACCGCTCGCGGCCAGTTCGGTGACGCACTGGGTACCATTCCGGCGATGCGGCAGGACCGGCGATGAGCGTCGACATCGACTCGCTCGACACGTTCGTCGTGTTGCCGTGGCGGCTCGACGCTCGGGGCTCCAAGCTCAGCCTCGACTACCGACTCGACGCGAGCGGTGCCTCGGCGCACACCTTCACCGAGACGTTCGACTTCCCGTTCCTGCTCGACGGTGACGACCCGGCAACCGCGGCCGTGCTCGACCTGCTCTCACTGGTCGGCGGGGTCAGCTACTACAAGATCGCCCTGCCGGATCGGGTCGTGATCGACGGCATCACGCCGACTGCCGAGGCGGTCGAGCTGCTGCGTGGCGTGTACGGCCCAGGTCTTGCCGAGTTCCGCTACACGAACGATCGGGCGATCGAACAACCCCTCGACGTCGCGGCGAACCTCGCTCCCGCAGCCTCGCCGTCAACTCCTCGGGCGGTCGATCGGGCGGTCGTCCCCATCGGCGGTGGCAAGGACTCCGCGGTCACGGCCGAGCTGCTCGCCGAAGCCGGCATCGTCACGACGCTGTTCACCGTCGGCGAGCACGGGCCGTTGGCCAAATCCGCAGCCGTCGCCGACCGGCCTCGTGCAGTCGTGCGCAGGCACCTCGCACCAGAGATGCTCGAGCTGAACCGGTCGGGCGGGCTCAACGGCCACGCACCCATCACGGCCATCAACTCGCTGCTCTCACTGCTCGTTGCGATCGGCACCGGCAGCGACGCCGCCGTCATGTCGAACGAACACTCGGCATCGTTCCCCACGCTCGTACACGAGGGCACGCCGGTGAACCATCAGTGGAGCAAGGGCGTCGAACACGAACGGCTGCTCCGAGCCGCGCTCGCTGCCTCTGGTGAGGACGTGCCGCAGTACTTCTCTCTGCTCCGTCCGCTGACTGAGCTGGCGATCCTCCAGGTCTTCGCTCGCTACACCCGCTACCACCGGGCCTTCGTCAGCTGCAACGACAACTACGCCGTCGGCGGCGACGCCCGGGCCACCGGCTGGTGCGCGAACTGCCCGAAGTGCCGCTTCATCTACATCGGGCTCGCGACACGTCTCGATCGACCCGCGATGGTCGAGATCTTCGGCGTCGACATGCTCGACGACACGACGCAGCTCCACGGGTTCCGCGAGTTGCTCGGTCTCGAGACCCGACCCTTCGAGTGCATCGGGACACCGGAAGAGACCACGGCGGCGATCTCCATCGTCGCCGGCCGTCCCGAGTGGAGCGACAGCCCGGTCATCGACGCACTGATCGCCGACCTGCCCGACCATGCCGAGGTCGCCGCGAAGTTCGCGATCACCGAGTTCGACGACGAACACCACGTGCCCGACGCACTCGTGCCGACCCTCGTCGCCGCCGTCGATGCGACTCGCTGACCTCTCCGGCCGGAAGGTCGCCATCTGGGGCCATCGCCTCGAAGGCGCGTCCGCGCTCGAACATCTGCCGCGCTGGGGCGTCGAACACATCCGCGTCGTCGATGACGATCCGGCCGTCGTCGACGCATCCGGCGGTGTCGCCGAACCGTCCTCGGCGGGCGCGTTCGAGTGGGCCGACGTCGTGGTCCGCTCCGCCGGCATCCCACCCGCGCTCACCGCGCCGATCGCACGGCACACACCCGTCGTCGGACTGGTGTCGTTGTGGCTCGCCCAGTACGCCGACGCGCACACCATCGGCGTCACCGGCACCAAAGGCAAGAGCACCACGGCATCGCTCATCGCCGACCTGCTGCGCGCCGCCAACGTCGATGTCGCGCTCGCCGGCAACATCGGGACCTCCATCCTCGACGTCGACCCGTCAACGCCCGGCAGGGTGAGCGTCCTCGAAGTCTCCAGCTACCAGGCATCCGACGTCACTGCGTCGCCCCGCGTCGGTGTCATCACCTCGCTGTTCGAAGAACACCTCGACTGGCACGGCGGCTGGGAGCACTACCGGGCCGACAAGCTCAACCTCATCACCCACGGCTGTCGTTCGGTCTGGACCAGCCGCCAAGCGGCGCCACACGTCGACGGCGCACTCGCCGACCTCGCCCAACCACCCGAGGTCCACCGCGTCCACGGCGACGCCCGGCCAGGGCTCGGGCCACACCCCGACGCAATCGCGTTGGCCGTCGCCGTCGCACGCAGCATCACCGAGCTGGACGACGCCACCGTCGACGCTGTGCTCGCCGATCGGACGGTTCTTCCACACCGTCAGCATCTGGTGGCAACGGTCGGCGGCATCGACTTCATCGACGACACACTCGCCACGATCCCCGCCGCCACGCTCGACCTCGTCGACCGCCTCGACGGCCGACCCGTGACGCTGCTCATCGGCGGTCACGACCGGGGCATCGACCACATCGAACTGTCGACCGGACTCCGAGATCGCCCGAACGCACGCATCGTGGCCATGCCCGACACCGGGCCGGTCGTCGCCGCCGAACTCGCAGCCGAACAGGTGCTCGGCCGCGCCGACGAGCTCGGTGAGGCCGTCCAGATGGCGATCGACGCCGCCCGGCCAGGGGAGACCATCGCGCTGTCTCCCGCAGCGCCGAGCTACCACCGGTGGAAGAACCACGCCCAGTTGTCAGCTGCGTTCGCGGCGCTCGTGCAGGAGTCATGATCGGCTGAGCATCGACTCAGCGCTGAACGATCCTGCTTCCGCGATCAGACCAGAAGTGGAGTCGGATTCAGGCCTGAGCGATCCTGATCTCGCGCTACGTCCACAGATGAAGACGAGTTCAGCTCTGAGCGATCCTGATTCCGCGATCAGCCCAGCATCGGACACGCGTTCACCTCTGAACGATCCTGATCTCGCGATGAACCCATGATCGAACGTCGATTCACGGCTGACGCATCCTGACTGAGCGATGACGCGACCGGTGACAGCAACGTCATCGCTGAGTGATCCTGCTTCCGGCATGTGACCGACACCCCAGGCACAGGAGCGCCCGCCCCACTACCGTCGACCACGTGAGCCTCGCCGACGTGGTCGCCGTCATCCTGTTCGTCGGCGTCATCGCCTATGCGGTGCTCGGCGGCGCCGATTTCGGCAGCGGCGTCTGGGACCTCACCGCCGGCGACGCCGAACGAGGTGGACGCCTCCGCCGGGTGATCGACCACGCCATCGGCCCCGTGTGGGAGGCCAACCACGTGTGGCTGATCTTCGTGCTCGTCGTCATGTGGACCGGTTTCCCCGACGCCTTCGCTGCGTTGATGCGCACGTTGGCGATCCCGTTCTGGCTCGCCGCGCTCGGGATCGTGCTGCGCGGCGCCGGATTCGCCTTCAGGAAGTTCGCCCCTGACCTGCGGTTCGCCCAGATCTCCGGCGTCGTGTTCGCCGCATCATCGCTCGTCACACCCTTCTTCCTCGGCACGATCGCCGGCGCAGTGGCTTCCGGACGCGTGCCGATCGACGGCACCGGCGACATCTGGACGTCGTGGCTCAACCCCAGCGGACTGCTCGGCGGCGTGATGGCCGTGCTCACCTGCACGTTCCTCGCCGGCGTGTTCCTCGCCGCCGATGCCCACGGTCTCGGTCAGGACGAACTGGCCGACCAGCTGCGAAATCGTTCGCTCGTCGTCGGCGCCGTCACCGGTGCCGTCGCACTCGTCGGAATCATCCCGTTGAGCACCGACGCCGAACGTCTGGTCAATGGCCTCACCGGCCGTGGCGCCGCACTCATCGTCGTGTCCGCCATCGCCGGCACCGGCACGCTCTGGCTGCTGCGGACCTCCGAGCTCCGACTGGCTCGGATCAGTGCCGTGGTCGCCGTCGCGTCCGTCGTCGCCGGCTGGGGTGTGGCCCAGTACCCGTGGTTGCTCGTCGACGAAGTCGAGATCGCCGACGCAGCGGCGACGTCAGCCGTGCTCACCGGGCTGGTGATCGCGTTCGGTGTCGCCGTCGTGCTGGTCGTGCCACCGCTCGTCTACCTGTTCGTCCTCGCCGACACCAACCGCGTCGGCACCGAGTGATCGACGCCGCAGCATCCACGCTGTCAGCACGAGAGCGAGGACACCCGCCGCGGTGTGGACCCAGAGCCAAGTGAGCAGTTCTCCGATGGAGATCTGCCGCCCGTTGACGAGCGCATACCGAACGTCGTCGGAGTACAAGGGGAAGTAGCCCGTCATCCGACTGCCGACGGTCACGCGCCACAACGCGAGCTGGTCCCACGGCAACAGTGGCCCGCTCACGAGGGCGGTCAGCGCTGCGACGAGGGCAGCAACGGAGACCGTCCAGCGACGACTCCGAGTGATCGACATCACCACAGCGCCGAGGACGGCGACGAGGCTGGGAAGGGCGGCGGCCCCGTGAATGCGGCGGACCAGTTGTGCATACGAGACCGACGTGCTCAGCGATGCGATGTCGGGCCAGGCGGCGACCGCTGTGGGCCGGTACGCCAAGTGCAAGAACACACCAGAGGCGAACAAGATCAGCAGCAACGCGGATGCGATCGCAGCGGCCACGGACACCGAGTCCACGCTGCCGTGACGACGGAGAGACCTTCGCCCTGCCGCGAGGCCGGCAACCATCGGGGTGCCCCACGGCCGCTGCGACGAGCATGACCGAGACGGCCTGGTCGAACACGCAAACTCTCCCTCCACCGACGCCGCCGTGTGGAGAGACTGTCTACCCGAGTCAGGCGTTGTCGGCTTCCACGACCTTCTCGAGCCGCTCCAGGAAGTCTGGGATCCGGGCGTCGACCTCAGCCCATGTCGGGGCGATCCGTGCCGCCGGACCGGCCTCCGCTGCAGCAGCCACCATGCCCGTGAACCGGCCGACCGCTTCGAGCTCGCACTCGGCGTCGTAGTCGAGCCCGTTGAGCAGGGCGTCAGCTCGGTACTGCTCGATGCGCCGCTCGGCCGTTGCCCGGTAGCGGGCTGCCAGCCGATGCGCGTCCCTCGGCGTCACGTCGACACCCATGCGAGACAGGTGTCGAACGACGGCGCCGACGATGTCGGTCGCCATGCCCTCGAGCCCGCCACCACCGCTCGGTGACAGGTCCTGATGCTTGTGGTCGTACACGTCGGCGATGTCGACCTGACAGATCTGCCGGGCCGGAAGACGACGATGCACGTCGGCCAGGATGCCGATCTCGAGGCCCCAGTCGCAGGGGATCGACACGCCACGCGCCACGTCGGCGGTCAGTGCCTGCTCGCCTGCGAGGCCGTAACGGAACGACAGCAGGTAGTCGGCGAACTCTTCGACGAGATCGTCGTCGAACACCGTGCCGAGCGCCGACGCGAGAGGGGCGTACAACAGGCGAGACACCCGCCCGTTGAGCCGCTCGGCGTCGGTTCGGGAGTAGAAGCCCTTCGCCACTTCGAGATCGAGTTCTGGATGCACCAGCGGAGCGACGAGCTTTTCGAGCATCGACACCTCGTAGGTGACGATGTCGCAATCGTGCATGGCGATGACGTCGCCACGATCCGACGCGAGGAAGTAGCCGAGGCAGTTCCACACGTTGCGGCCCTTGCCGCCATGGCCGGGGGAGAGGCCGGCCGCGGCCAGCTCGTCGTCGAGCTCGCGCATCGCCGGCCCGTCGTTCCACACGATGCGGAAGTGCTGTGGCAGGGCGTCGAAGTAGTCACGAGCAGCGACGAACTGTGACTCGTCAGCCCGATCCAGGCCGATGATGATCTCTCGGATCCACGTCGCATCGGCGAGTTCCTCGACGATGTCGGCCAGGGCCGGTCGCTCGAGCTCGGAGTAGAGCGACGGCAACAGCAACGAGACCGGTGTGTCCAGCGTCCACTCGACGAGTTGTGCCCGCCGTTGCGCGTCGCTCAGTCGGCGAAGGTCGTGGATCGTGGTCACCGACGACTGGTGGAAGTCGGCCATGTGGATCCTCCTTCGCCGGTGTGATCTGGGGAGCCACCTCTTCGAACGTTCGAGCCGGCGCTGGTGTTCCCATCAGCCATCGTGGCGACGCAATGTCTCCGGCGGGTTTCGTCCGTGTTGACCCTCGGCATCGTGCAGATCACGTCGAGATGACGCCCGTTTTCCGGTCTCACCGACCTCGTGAACCTGTTCACGAACACGCTGTGCCGGTCTCGGTTCGTGTTCACGAACACGAAATGCAACGGCGACAGGCAGGACTCATGGGTTCCCTATCTTGACCATCAACAAGTCGCCGAGAGGTTCTCTCCCCCTCACTGATCGGCGGCCAAATCAGGTGCAGCGGGATCAGGGACCGCTGCATCGCATGAGCCAGGTCGGCACTGTGTCACCCGTCAACGGGGCCGGGAGACACAGTGCCGACCTTCTCATTTTTCGCGTCCGACTCCGCACAGAGGGCCCGGGTCGGACAGCCGTGTCAGACTCCTGCGCATGGAGACACTGCGTGATCAGTTCCGTGCCGGCTCGACCAGCCTCGGTGGCTGGCTCTCGATCCCTCACGGCCTGTCCGCCGAACTTATGGCCCGTGCCGGCGTCGACTACGTCTGCATCGACATGCAGCACGGCGCCATCGACTACTCCGACGTGCCGCCGCTGATCCAGGCGATCCTGCTCGCCGACGTCACCCCGATCGTCCGGGTGCCGTGGAACGAGCCGGGCATCATCGGCAAGGTGCTCGACGCCGGCGCCCACGGCGTCATCATCCCGATGGTCAACTCCGTCGAAGAAGCCGAAGCCGCAGTGCGGGCCTGCCGCTACGCACCCGCCGGATCCCGCAGCTCTGGCCCGATCCTGGCGCAGCCGCGAGTCGACGGGAGCTACGTCGACTGGGCCGCCGAGCACGTGGCCTGCATCCCGATGATCGAGACCACCCAGGCCGTCGCCGCGCTGGACGACATCCTGGCCGTGTCCGGCATCGACGCGATCTACGTCGGCCCCTCCGACCTGTCGATCACCCTCGGTCTCGGTCCGGGCAACAACGACGGCGAGCCGAGTTTCGACGAGGCGCTCCAGACCATCGCCGACACGGCGGCACGTCACGACATCCCGGCGGGCATCCACTCCACGGGTGGTCTCACGCCGAAGCACATCGCCACCGGCTACCGGATGATCACCGTCACCTCGGACTCGGTGGCGCTGCGTGTCGGGATCGACGTCGAGATGGAGAAGGCCCGCACCGGCGACGGGTCGGACACCAGCGGCGCCATCTACTGAGGGCGGCACGCCCCGAAAGCAGGGTCAGTCCGCCGGCCGGATCACTGTTCTGGCCGGATCACTGTTCTGGCCGGATCACTGTTCTGGCCGGATCTCTTGCAAGGTCACCCGAGCGATCACGGCGGGAACACCCCCGTCGACCATCCGGATCGTGCACCAGGAACGGCGACCCCGCCGAGCGTCGACGGTGCCCGTCATCGTGAACCGCTCGGACGTCACCGGCGCCAGATAGTCGATCGCCATGTGCACCGTGTGCAGCGACGGCCGATCCGCAACGTCCCGATGTCCCGACCGGTGGGTGTGCAGCGCCATCAGGTCGACGTAGAGGCCGGTGTAGCCGCCGAACATCGTACCCCTCGGGTTGCGAGCCGAGTCGGGCAGCACGGCCAGCACCTCGATGAAGCCGTCCCGCTCGTCGACGACGTCCCACTCGTAGGCGAGCACCGAGTCGCCGGGCCCGTGACCGGGGCCCATCAACTTGCCCGGGGCAGGACGTCGAAACGACGGGATCTCGTTGCTCACGCGTGGCCTCTCGGATCAGCCGATGAAGATGACGAGCCCCATGATGGCGGCGCCGACGAGAGCTGCGACCAGATCGAACCGCCCGGGGTTGTGGCGATCAGGTGGGGGAGTGCGCACACCACCGCGTGACGCCAAGGTCCTCGCCATGTCACCGGCGCGGCGGAACGTGCTCACCACCAACGCCACCGCGATGTCGACCAGCTGATCGAGATACGGCTGCGGCGGTTCTTCCTGCGGTCGGAGCCGGCGTGCGGCGACGATGACACGGACCTCGTCGATGAGCAGCGGCACCGTGCGCACCGCGATGGTCAGGACCGTGCCGATCTCGTCGACCGGCAGGCGGAGACGGCGGAACGGCCGCAGCAACCGGTTGATGGCTGCGGCGATGTCGTCGAGCCGTGTCGTCCAGCCGATGAGCAGCGCCATGGCGGTCATCATCCAGGCGAACGCGATGAACCGGGCCAGGTCGACGGCAGCGCCGATCGAGATCGGGCCGAACGCCGGCTCTTCGGTCGACAACGCCGTGAGCCCGAACGAGATACCGAGGCCGATCCACATGATCTTCGGTGGCTTGGGCAGCACACCGCGCGGCAGGCGCGACAGCGCGAACAGCGACAGCAGGACGACCCAGCCGATGCCGACGGCCGCCCAGCTCAACTGGAGCGCGATGGTCGTGCCGACGATCGGCACCCACAACACCTTCGTGCCGGCCCAGAGCCGGTGGAGTGGCGACCCGGTGTCGAGATGCCGCATCACGCGCCCGCTCATCGCTCCACCTCCGCGACTCGACCCTCGGCGAGACGGATCCGCTGGTGGACGAGATCGGGCGCCCAGTCCGGTTCGTGGCTCACGACCACCACAGCGGTGCGTGAGGCGAGGAAGCGGTGAACTGCGGCACGGAGCCGTTCACGCCCTTCGGCATCGAGACCGGCCAGTGGCTCGTCGAGGATCACCACGTCGAGTCGGCGGGCGAGCAGCCCGGCGAGCAGCACCCGACGTTGTTCGCCACCGCTCAGGTGGTCGACGCGGCGGGTTGCCATCGAGAGCGGCTCGAGACCCATCGAGCGCATGGCGGCGTCGACGTTCTCCTGGCCCGACAACGACTGGACCTCGTCGCGGACCTTGTCGTTCAGCAGCTGCAGACGAGCGTGCTGGAAGGCCAGGCCCACCTTGTCGTTCGGTCCGTCGAGCGGCTCGCCCCGCAGCGTCAGCGAACCGGCGGCCGGGCGGAGGAGCCCGGCGAGCGTCCAGGCGAGCGTGGTCTTGCCGGAGCCGTTGCCGCCGGTGAGCAGGGTGAGCTCGCCTTCACGCAGCTCGAGGTCCACACCGCGAAGTGCCGGCACCGCCCATGGCGAGCCTGCGTCGTGCACGACCTCGAGACCCTCTGCGGCGAGGACGACGTCGCCAGGCCCCCGTGGGTCGGCGTCGGGGACGATGACTCGCTGCAGCTCGCCGATGGCGGTGGTCCGGTCGGCGGCGGCGAGATCGTCGAGGACGTGTGAGGCATGAACGACCGACGTCCCCCGGTCGGCGACGTCGCGGAGCAGGGCCACGATCTGGGCCCGGCCCTCGGGGTCGAGCATCGAGGTGGACTCGTCGGAGAGCAGCAGCTTCGGCTCGAGCGCCAGCGCCGAGGCGATGGCGAGGCGCTGGAGTTCGCCGCCCGACAGGGACGCCGAGTCGCGCTCGGCCAGGTGCGCGATGCCGACCTGATCGAGCAGATCCATGATGCGTGCCTCGTCGACGTCGCCGCCCCACGCGAGCTCGTCCTTCGCCCGTGGGGTGAGGATCTGGGCATCGGGACGTTGGCCGATCACCGCCACGCCGTTCGGGCGGCCGAGTCCGCTCGGAGTCCTGCCCGAATCGGTGGTGACACCGTCGAACCCGGCGAGCGCGCCGATGGTGGACGACTTGCCGGCACCGTTCGGCCCGGTCAGCGCGAGCAGTTCACCGGCAGCGAGTGTCAGATCGACCGTCGCGATGTCGGTGTCGCCTCGACGGATCGTCGTGCCCTCCCACGAAGGAAGGTCGACGGCGCCGGCGGCACCGACATCGTGGTGCAGCGGGTCGCCGAGGGTCTTGTTGACGCGCATCGCGACTGGCTTGCCGACCCGGTAGGTGAACACGGCGTAGGCCACCGAGATGACGAGCTGGAGCAGTGGCGTCGCGAGGAACCACCAGTCGATCGCCAGGTCCACACCATCGAGCAGCAGGTCGGCCACACCGTCGAGCCCGACGCCCGACACCAGGCGGGTCGCACCTTCGGCGAGGTTGCGGGCGTTCTCGAAGTTGAGCTCGCGCACTTCGGAGAAGAGGAACAGGAAGCCCACCGTGAACAGGGACACGGCAGGCCAGCCGACCATGAGGCATCGTCCGATCGCCGCGGCCTGACCTCCGCCCTTGCGGATCGTCGTGCCCGTCGCGCCACCGAAGAGAGTCGCGGCGCCGATCTGCGTCAGCGGGCCGAACCCGCCGAGCAACACGCCGATGCTGACGGCGGTGAAGCCGGCGACGGCGACGACCATCGGGCGCCGGCGCGACGCCAGCACCGCCATCACGACCGACGACAACAGCTGGAAGAAGATGCCGA
The DNA here is from genome assembly GCA_020631315.1 of Acidimicrobiales bacterium. The sequence goes on along the minus strand of JAHDHM010000085.1, from coordinate 466 downwards.
AGGCCAGCAGCCGACCGACGGCAGTCGACACGAACACCAGCGCCGCCACGGCCGCGGCGTCGGCGGCTTCGCTCGGATCGAGCCGAGGACGGGGTCGTTCGTCGACCTGGGGCGCGGCTGTCGTCGAATCGCTCACGAAGCCGCTCATGGTACGGATCGTCGACCCGAGCGCCTCGGGCCTGAGCGAACAGGAATTCTCATCTTCCGATGGCAGAATCGTCACATGCCGATGCGGACGAACTGTCATCACTACGAGAGTCGCTCGTACCCGAACGGCGACACCGTCCGGAAGTGCGATCTCGATCTCGCTCCGGAAGCGCCGTGGCGGTGCCCCGACGACTGCCCGAAGTACCAGCCCCGCCAGCTCGACGCCGGCTGGGTCCACGGTTCGCTCGGGGTGAACGACTTCGCCGACGAGCCGGCAAGCCTGGGCGAGGACGACTCGATCGCTGCGCTCCTGGACGCC
>JAHDHM010000084.1:5067-11072 GCA_020631315.1 Acidimicrobiales bacterium | reverse complement strand
CCAAGGACATGATCATCGTTTCGGGTTTCAACGTGTTCCCCGCCGAGGTCGAAGAGGTGCTCATGTTGCACCCCGACGTGACCGGCTCCGTGGTCATCGGTGAACCGGACCAGCGCACCGGCGAGCGCGTCCGCGCCCACGTGCGCCTCGCCGAAGGCTCGACCACCTCGGTCGATGACCTGCACGAGCACTGCCTCGACCACCTGGCCCGCTACAAGGCCCCGTCGCACATCGAGATCGACGACAACCTGCCGATCAGCCTGACCGGCAAGCGCGTCCGCCGTCTGCTGCGCTGAGCCTCGGGCGGCTCGACGACGTCAGCCGTGGTCGTAGGGCTCGGCGTCGACGATGTCGTAGAAGCCTCCTGTGCCGAGGCTGCCCTCGAACGCGCGGTCGCTGAAGGTGAACACGCCGCCGTCTTGGCCGAGCATCACGTAGCCGTCGCCGTAGGTGATGACGTCGATGATCGCGCCCCGCAGTGGTGTGCCCGGGGGAAGCACGCCCGGGACCGAACCCCGGAACGGTGCGTCGAAGGAGAACACGCCGCCGTCGTAGCCGACGATCCAGTAGCCGCCGTCTGACGTGAGGGTGAGCGCCGACGTCGGCACCCACTGTCCACCGAGCACTCCTGGGACCGATCCGCGGAAGTCGGCGTCGCCGAAGGTGAAGATCCCGCCGTCCTCGCCGAGCAGGATGTAGCCGTCGCCGGATGACGTGACGGCGGCATCGACGATCAGCCCCACGAGCGGAAGGCCTGACGCGTCGCCGTGGTGCGTGGCATCGCCGTAGGCCCACACCTGCCCGTCGCTGCCGAAGATCCAGTACCCCTCACCGCTTGGCGTTGCGGAGATGGCGATCGCGCAGCATTGGTCCGGAGCGAGGTGCCCGTGATGGTCGGCAGCGCCCACGGTGTAGACCCGGCCAGACCCCGTGAGTCCCCACAAGCCGGTCCCATCGGGTGTGGAGGCGAGGTCGATGAAGTACTCGCCGTACGCGGTGTCGAACCCGCCGAGATCGGCTGCGCCTCCGAACGCCACGACCTGCCCTGAGCTGGACAGGAGCCAGTAGCCGTCTCCCGTTGGCGTCGGAGGAGGCGTCAGGTCCACGAACGAGCCGGTGCTGGTCGGCAGCGGTGTCATGACGCGAGTCGTGAAGCCGCTGTCGGGCAGCGTCGTGTCACAGCTCGGGCTGCCGCCGCCGAACGGCGTGAGTGTGAGCGTCGATCCCGGTGTTGCGATGACACCCTGCTGCGTCGATGCGTCGTAGAGCAACGTGGACCATTCGGCAGCGTCGAACGGGTCGACGTCGGCGCGGAGCAGCTCGCTGCCGGGAGAACCGTCCACCGGGACGTCGAACAACGTCGACGACGCCCCGGTGTTCGTGAGCAGGAGGAAACGGCCGTTGTCCGGGTCGGCGACCACGTTCCCCCGTTGCCAGTCGTACTGCCGTGCCGAACGCGATTCGACACCGTCCACCGACACCAACACGATCTCGGTCGGTGACACCACGGCTGCGATGCCTGAGACAGGGTCGACGGCGATGGCGACTGCGGGCTCGTTGATCGGCGCCTCACTGCTGAGATCGACAGTGGCGATCAGCTCGCCGGTCGAGCCGTCGACGAAGCCGACCACTCCGGCTGCCGCGACGACGTAGCGGTGGCGGGCCTGGTCGATCGTGAGGACCGGAGCAGTTTCCCAGTAGTCGGCGTCGTCCAACAGGATGGCCGCAGTCCCGACGAACGATCCGTCCTGATGATGGATGTCCACCCGTACGTCGCCGCCCGTGGCCCAGGCCGACGCCACGGTGGGCCGGAGGGGATCGGTCGATGCGGCGATCTGCGGACCCTCTCTGGTGAAGCGTGCTGGAATGCTGGCTGTCGATGTGGACAACACCCCGAGAGAGTTCCACGAACCGACTGCGTGGATGTCGCCAGCGGCACCGGAGGCGCCGAAGAAGGGCTGCAGCACGTCACCGTCAGCGCTCGTCCGCACGTAACCACCGGGTTCGAATGTGCAGTCGGCGCGCAGTGCGAGCGTCGGTGCCTGCTCGATGTGGATCACATCGTCGCCATAGCGCCGTGACCACGCGTAGTTGCCGAGCTCCATCCGTGCCGTCGATCCGGTGGTCCACGTCGGCCTGTTGAGGGTCGGCACGATCGACGGGACCGGATCGGTGGCCGGGACCGTCGCCGTCGTCCGAGGCATCGGTGAAGCAACGAACAGCGTCGCATCGTTCGCAACCAGCACCAGGTCGTCGCCGACCATGGCAGCCGCTGCGAGTTCGGCGTACGGGACTTGATCGGCGGCGACGGAGAGAGCAAAGTCGCGTGCGGGGTCGTCGGGATCGAGAGGGTTGCTCACCGATGCCCAGGGCAGGGTGCTGAAGGTCGCCTCGGCGACGCGAGGGAGGTCGCCGAGGACCGGCCGCCAGCTCGAATGGGGCACCGCGAAGAGGTTGCGTCGAACGGAGCCGTTCTCGTCGAGTTCGGCGATGCCGTTCTCGGACACGACAACGTGGCCGTCCGCGGTGCTGCGCAACGTCGCTCTCTCGTCGAAGTAGCCCAGCCCGACCAGTTCGTACCGCGTGAAGGCGGCGTCGTACCGACGGATCTCCGACTGGCCGTACCACGAGCTGACAAGTGCCAGGTGCTGACCGTCGTCGAGCCGAGTCGACGCCGTGAATCTCATCGGGTCAGCGGTGCCGTCACCGAGCAGCCCGATCCGAGGTGTGCCGACGACATCGGTGCCGGCGAGCTCGAGGAACCAGTGGTCCTGTTCCTGTTCCAACTGGTTCTCGCCGACCCACACCTGGCGGCTCTGCGACACGACCAGATGTGAGGGGTCGACATGATGGCTGAACCGGGCGATCCGGTCCTCGCCGGCACCGTCATCGGGCAGGACGGTCGACTGCCAGACCCCGTCGCGCACCGAATGCAGCATCGGCGGGCTGAAGGACCACGGCGAGGACGTGAGCACCAGCCAACTGCTGCTCGCGGTGTCGAAGGCGAGGTCGGCCCCGAGCGCTTCGGACGACTGACCGGTCACGGCGCCGGATCGGCGCAGGACCTCGAGCTCCGTGCTGACGGTCGTGAGGTACAGGCGGCCACCGGCGTCCGAAGGGGACACCGACAACACCGCAAGGCTGCCGTCGGGAGCGGTCTCCGCTGCAAGGACCCTGTCTGGGATCAGGTTGTCGAAGGTCGGGCTGGCGTCCGCCACAGATGTCGTGAGCGCCGCCACCAGACAGGTCGCCACGACGATGCCGAACCACCGGCCTCGGGATCGCCGTCGCTGCCCGCCGAGCGTGTCGCTCGCTGCTGACGTCGCGTCGTTCACCTGCATGATCCACCTCCAGGTCCGTCCATCATCGTGGCTGGAACAGCTCGGAGCAATCACGACCGACCTCCGGACGGCGTGCATCCGCCATTCGTCGGACGTCGGGGCGACCCGGTTCGTCCGTTTCGACGATGTGCCCGACGTGGCGTTCGCCGTACGTTCTCGGCGTGACGAGTACTGCTGCTTCGCCTCCGCCGATGTTGTCGGTCCGTGACGTGGTGCGCCGCTTCGGCGAACGCACTGCGGTGGACCATCTGTCGTTCGAGATCGCACCGGGGGAGACCGTCGGCCTGCTCGGGCCGAACGGCTCGGGCAAGACGACCACGATCTCGATGATCGCCGGCGTGCTCGAACCCGACGCCGGGTCGATCGAGCTCGCCGGCCGGCCCGCAGGGTCCGATGCGGCGACGCGACGCAAGGTCGGACTCGTCCCGCAGGAGATCGCGCTCTACCAGGACCTCACGGCTCGGGAGAACCTGCAGTTCTTCGGTCGGCTCCAGAACATGGGCCGCCGCGAGCTCAAGGAGCGGATCGGTGTGGTGCTCGACATCGTCGGTCTGGCCGATCGTGCCGACGACCGGGTCGCGGAGTTCTCGGGCGGTATGCAGCGCCGCTGCAACATCGCGGTCGGGCTGCTGCACCAGCCCGACCTGCTGATCCTCGACGAGCCGACCGTCGGCGTCGATCCCCAGAGTCGCAACCAGATCCTCGATGCCGTCGACCGGCTCGGCACGGACGGCATGTCGGTGCTCTACACGACGCACTACATGGAGGAGGCCGAGCGCCTCTGCGACCGGGTCGTGATCGTCGACGCAGGACGCTCGCTCGCCGATGGCACGATCGACGGGGTCACCGCCGAGGTGCTCGGCGCACCGACGGGCGACGCATCGGCGGACGGTCGCCGTGACCTCGAGGCTGTGTTCCTCGAGCTGACCGGGCGAGCGCTCCGTGACTGACCGGGCTGGTGGCGGCGTCTCGCATCTGATCACCGTCGCCCGCTTCGAGCTGTTGCGGAGGCTGCGGTCGAGGTCGCTGTTCGTGAACGCCATCGTCGGTCCGACCGCGCTGGCCCTCGTGTTCGGTGCCCTGATCGGCGGCGGTGACGAGAGCACCGCATCGTTCCGGGTCGTGGTCGCCGCAGATGCTTCGACGCCCGTCGCCGTCGGCACGGCCGATGGCATCACGGGGATCGACGAGGGTGGTCTCGTGACGGTCGCCGTCGACGACCGGGGAGCGGCGGTCACCGCCGTGGAGGACGACGCCGCGGACGCGGCGATCGTCGTGGCCGCAGACGGCTCGATGGAGGTCATCGGACACGCGACTCGGCCGCTGTCGGCCCAGGTCGCCCAGGCCGTCGCCGACGGTGCTGCGTCGTCCGTCCAGCGCAGCGGCGAGGCCGGGCCCGTGATCGAGGAGCTTCCACTCGGCGGACGGAAGACCTCGGCGATGGCCTACTTCGGTGCGTCGATGGCCGGCCTGCTGCTGCTGTTCAGCGCGGGCCTCGCTGCTCGCTCCGTGTTGGAGGACCGGCACGAAGGTCGCTGGGGTCGGCTCCGCTCGGGCGGCGCCTCGCCGGCTTCGCTCGTGGGCGGCAAGGTCCTCGCCGTCGGCGCGGTGTCGACCGTCGGGTTCGCCGTCGTGTGGCTCGTCACCTCCGTGGTCGGTGGTGCCGACTGGGGCGATCCGCTCGGTGTGCTGATCATGATCGTCGCCACGGTGGTCGCCATGGCCGGGATCTCGATGCTGCTCGGCAGCCTCGCCCGCACGCCCACCCAGCTCGACACGTCGACGGCGATCACCGCCTTCGTGCTCGGCCTGATCGGCGGCTCGTTCGTGCCGCCCGCCGACGCACCAGCTGCGCTGCGAACCCTGCGCTCCTGGTCCCCGAACGGTGTGTCCCTCGAAGGCTTCGTCGAGCTCAACACCGACCTCGTCGGTCCGTCTGCGATCCTCGACGAGGCTGCGCTGCTGCTCGCCATCGGGTTCGGCCTCGGCCTGCTCGGCGCATGGCGATCGACTCGTGCCGACGCGGAGGTCCGGCGATGAACGTCCTCACTGCACTCACCACGGCGAGCCTGCGTCAGTACTGGCGCGACCCGACGTCGCTGTTCTTCGCCGTCGCGCTGCCCATCGGCATCATCGTCCTGATCGGCTCCACCTTCGGCGGCCAGCAGGACGTCGAGATCGGCGTGGTCGCCGACGGTGCATCGGCTGCGCTGGTCGCCGCGGTGACCGCCGAGCTCGCGGCCGTCGACGACGTCACGACCGTCGAGTTCGACGACGCCGATGCCGCTCGGCAGGCCATCCGACGCTTCGACATCGAGGCCGCAGTGGTGCTCGGCGACGGCACGTTCGGCTCGATCGTCGACGAGAACGCCGGCACGACGGCATTCTCGACCCGCCAGACGATCGAACAGGCCGTCGACCGGGCAACTGCACCGGACGGCACGGCCCGACCCGACGTCACCCGGACGACGGTGGGCGGCGACGACGTCCTGTTCGACAGTGACAGCGACTTCACGCTGACGGCAGCGCAGAACCTCGTCCTGTTCACGTTCATCACGGCGCTGACCGCCGGTGTGCTCGTCGTGCGGGCTCGCCGTCTCGGTGTGCTCCGGCGGGCGGCCACGACGGCTGCATCGGTCACCCAGCTCACCGTCGGCCTCGCCG
>JAHDHM010000084.1:0-5057 GCA_020631315.1 Acidimicrobiales bacterium | reverse complement strand
GGTTCCTGCTCGCGATGATGCAGGCGGCGATCATCCTCGTCGTCGGTGCCGTGGCGTTCGGTGTCGACTGGGGTGATCCGGCCGCCGGGCTGGCATTGCTGATCGCCTTCGGGCTCGTCGGCTCAGGCGCAGGCTTGCTGGTGGGTGGACTGTTCCGTGACGAGGATCAGGTGGGCTCGGTCGGGCCGCCGCTGGCGTTGGTCATGGCAGCCCTCGGCGGGTGCATGGTGCCGTCCGAGGTGTTCCCCGACTCGATGGCGACGATCAGCCAGCTGACCCCGCACTACTGGGCGCTGGAGGGCTGGAAGGACGTCGTGTTCGAGGGTGCCGGCATCGCCGACATCGGCTCGAACCTGCTCGTGCTGCTGCTCATGGCCGCCGGACTGATCGCCGTCGCCACCGTCTCGGTACGACGCTCGATCGTCCGGCCGGCCTGAGCCGAGCTCACTGCAAGGCCAGCGTCACCTGAATACATAGGGCTCGATGGCGACGATGCCGGTGAGTCCCTGGCCGCCGAGACTTCCGTCGAAGGGCAGATTCGAGAAGTTGAACACGCCGCCGTCACCACCGACGAGCAGGTAGCCGTTGCCGTACGACACCATGCCGGCGATGGGGGAGTCGAGCTGTGTGCCCGCCGGGAGCACTGCAGGGATCGACCCGACGAACGGTGCGTTGAAGCTGAACACGCCGCCGTCGGCTGCGACCAGCCAGTAGCCGGTCCCGTCGGCGGTCGGGACCAGCCCGACCACGGGCGCATTCAGAGTGACACCCGGCAGTACCTGTGGGACCGAGCCGAGGAACTGTGCGGCGCCGAAGGTGAACACACCGCCGTCAGCAGCGACGAGCCAGTAGCCCGTGCCGTCGGGCAGAGCAATCGCGTCGATGATCGGTGCATCGAGCGCGAGGCCTCGGAGGTCGCCGTGGACCTGTGCGTCGCCGAAGCCGTGAACGATGCCCGATGAGGTGAAGATCAGGTAGCCGCCGCCGGTGGGCGAGGCTGCGAGAGCGACGGTGGTGTCGATGCCGAGCGCGTTGCTGATGTCGCCGAAGTCGATCGCATCACCGAACGTGGTGACGTTGCCGGCGCTGTCGAGCGCCCAGTAGCCCGATCCGCCGGGCAGCGTCGTGATGTCGACCCAACCCTGGCCGACGGCATCGCCGAAGTCAGGCGCATCTCCGAACGGCGTCACCTCACCTCCGGCGTCGAGCAGCCAGTAGCCGGAGCGCTCACCGGGTCGACCGGTCGGCACGATCCGGGGCACGGTCGCGAACGGCTGCGTCACATCGAGCAGCGGTGCGTTCGGCGCGATCCGGGCTGGGGAGTGGTCGGTGCCGCCCCAACCGCAGCCGTCGGGTGCCCCGCTGACCGCGAACGAGATGACGGTCGCTTCCTCGCCGACCGACGACGAGATCACCACCACGCCGTTGCCCTGGCTGTCGACGGAGATGGCGACGTCGGTCGGGTTCGCGAGCTCGTGTTCCATCTGAGCCAGAGCGAACGCGAACGGCACGTCGATGTGTCCAGGCCGGTTGGTGATGTCCTCCAGATAGAGGTGCTCGTCGTCGACCGTGGCGAGGAGGTAGCGGCCTCGGTTGTGGTCGGGGACCAGATCGACTGCTCGGACACCCGTGCGTGAGAAGCGGGCGTCGGCACCGCCGTCCGAACCGTTGTCGAGCACGAACCGCGAGCTCACGACGACCTTGCCGCTCTCGACGACCGCAGTGGCGAACCCGCCGCGCTGATGATCCGAGACCACGACGGGCGTGTGGCGGGTGAAGCCATCGACGTAGCGCTCGTGGTCGACGACTGACAGGTCGTGGTCCCTCACGACGAGCACCCCGCCCTCGGTACCTGCCGTCCAGTTGATGATGAAGTCGTGTCGCAACGCCTCGTGGGCGATGTCGATCTCGATCGTGGCGGTCGTCGGCAACGAGAGCAGTTCCACCGGCCCGAGCAGCGTCGTGCCGTGGTGGCTGACGATCCAGCCGTTGAGCGTCTCGTGGTCGTGGGTGACGACCAGCGACATGCCGCTCGACGCACCCAGTCCCGCTGACGTGTAAGCCTCGGTCCAGGTGCCGTTCGACCCTGACGGCACTGGTGCTCGCCAGCTGCCGTGTCCTGCCTCGATCACGAGCTCACCGAAGCGCGAGTCGTCGCTTGCGGTCACCAGCCCGACGAAGGTGCCGTCGAGACGGGTGTCGAAGTCCAACAGCTCACGGTCGCGGGCCGGACCGTCGAACGTGTACCCGCCTCGCCACTGACAGTTCAGGGCGATCCGTGGATTCGCTCCGGGCGCACTGACGAACACGCTGCTGCCGGTGGTGCCCGCCGACACGACGTCGTAGACGGGGAAGGGCAGCGGCACCGGCGAGTTCGTGATCAGGGCCGGTCGGTCGGGTCCGGAGAAGTCGAGGAGGCCGCCGTCGGGCCGGTTGCCGAAGGGCATGGTCTCGGTGCCGTACTGGTGCGGGTGCAGCGTGGTGACGTGTCCGTCGTCGGTCACGACGGTCATGACCTGGCCACTGACCCGTGCAGCGACGACGGTGCCGAGCGTCAACAAGCCGTCGGACGGTTCGGTGGTCCACCAGCGACGCCAACCATCGTCGGTGTCGGCCGTGTCGAGGGCGGCAAAGCTGTCGAGGTGCATGTGCGCGCCGGCGAGGAGCGTCGAGGCACCGTGGACGGGCACGGTCGCGGTGTGCGCGGCGAGCGCGACGTCGCGGGTGATGGTGCCGTCTGTGTCGAACGCGAGATAGGTGGCCGCTCCGCTGTAGACGATCTCGTCGTCGACCCTGTCCAGCCGGCCCGAAGCGCTGTCGAGGCCGACCGGGTGTGCCACGAGCGAACCGTCGCCGAGCATGACGAGCAGCTCCGGGGACCCGCCGGCGATCGAGGTGTGTTCGATGATGCGGCCATCGCGGAGCGCTTCGGCATCACCGATGGTGCGTCCGCCGCCGACTCGGGCGATCTCGGTCGCCGAACCGAACGACAGGTTGCTGCTGTCGAAGGGCACCTGCTCGATGGCGCCGACGGTGTCGAGCCAGGCGTTGCCGAGAAGCGACCCAGGGTCGTGCGACGAGTCCCACACCAGGTCGGCGTAGCGCTGCGGGGCGTCGACGATGTCGATGCGGTCGTTCGCGAATCGAGCGACGTAGGTGTCGAAGTCCAGGTCTTCGGTGAGGTTGGTGAAGACCATGAGCCAGCCGTCGGTGCTCGAGTGGGCGAGGTCGACGTCGATCGGCCAGATGTCGCGGCTCAGCCATGCGATGTCGCTGCGACCGGTCGGAGAGATGGTCAGCAGACCCAATCGAGGCACGCCGTCGACGGTGGTCACGGGCAGCGCGAGTGTGCCGTCCGGTGCGGCGATGCCCTCTTGCACCACGCCGAAGCCGGGCAGTTCCAGGTCCAGCGCTGCGGTGTGGTCAGGCGTGACCGACGTGAACGTCGCAGCGATCAGCAGCGCTGCTGTCAGCAGCCTCGCGCACCGCCACGTGGTTCCGTTCGCCGTGTCGTTCCGTCGGAGCATCGCCCACCTCGTCCTTCGCTCGAACTGCAGAAAGTAGCGAAATCAGCTCAAGATGTCACGAAGGGTGGCCGATCGGTGCTGATTCAGCAGCGCTGAGTGGCGGCCGGGTGCGCCCTCACCGATGCGCTACCCCAGATGGCCCAAGACCGCGTCGATGAAGCCGAAGTCCTTCGGGGTGGCGAAGTGGTCGACGTTGCGCAGTGAGTGCAGCGTGGCGTTGGGCAAGGCGTCCATCAGCGGGTCGGCGGGTCCGGCGAAGTCGTTCGTGCCGAGCACCACGGCAGTGGGGGCGGTGATGCGGGCGTATTCGTCGGGTCCGAGCTTGCCGTGCCTGCGGCGCATGAAGGCCGCCATCGCCGCCGGGTCCTGGCCCGGCTCGCTCGCGTAGCGGCTGAATGCCTGGGCCATCGGATCGTCGTCAGCCGCGTCGCCGGCGATGCCCTTGGCGATCCGTTCGCCACGCCCCGTGTCACGCTCGAACAGGTTGTTGCCAACGCCGGCGACGACGAGCTTGCCCCAACGCTCGGGCTCCAGGGCTGCCATCACGAGCAGGATGCGGGCGCCGGCCGAGAAGCCGACGCCGTCGAGCGGGCCGTCGGGGAGCGACGCCAGAAGGTTCGCTTCGAGGTCGGCGTAGTCGTCGGGGTCGTGGCTCTTCTGCTCGCTCAGCCCGTGGCCGGGCAGGTCGATCGGGATGCACTCCTTGCCGAAGTCGGCGAGCAGATCCATCAGGCCGGTCGGCTTCCACGTGGACGCCACCGAACCGGTGAAGCCGTGCAACAGGACGACGGGATTCGACATGGCGCCGAGTCTGGCACGCACACCGTTCTCGGGCCTCGGTCGTCGTGTTGCATGTCCTCACGGCTCTAGGGTGCGTGGCCGTGCCGACGAGGTCCGACGAGGCGATGGAACCCGACCTGTCGCGTCTGCTGGTGCAGTTGCTGCAGGTGTTGCTGGCGTTCTTCCTCGGGCAGACGCTGATCCAGAACCGGATGGTGCTCCAGACGCTGGGTGAGCCGGGAACCTGGGTGCCGCTGCTGGCGATCATCGGCGTGGTCGCCTTCGCGGTCGACGGGTGGGTCGACTGGCACGTCGACGTCGATCGTCATCCGTTCCAGATCGGACCGTCGAACCCGCATCGGCGTTGGGGCCTGGCCCGCTTCTGGCTCGATGTCGCGTTCGTGCTGACGATCGGTTATCTCGGTCAGACCATCGTCACCGTTGCCCAGGATGGTGCGCTGATCACTCGTCACCTGGCGGGCTACGTCGTGGCTCATCTGCTCGTGGCTGCAGCAGGGCGATGTCGGGACGTCACCTACGCCGGTGACCGTGATGGCGACACGATCGTGCAGCTCGTCACCGCCGCACTGCTGGTCGTGGTGATCGTCGCCTACGCGCAGATCCACGACGGCGACGGATCTGCGGAGAACGTGATCGTGCTGCTCGTCGTGATCGCGATCAACGTCGCCCATCACGCCGTGTTGCGCGGCCGTCGGATGATCGCCTGACGTCTCAGCGTCGCAGCAGCTC
>JAHDHM010000083.1 GCA_020631315.1 Acidimicrobiales bacterium | reverse complement strand
GGGCACGGCAGCTGACCGAGGGCGTGACGGCCGCGTTCTTCGGCAAGGTCGACGAGTACCGAGGTCGGCCACAGATGACGAGCCCCGTGGTCGATCTCGTGGGGAACCGGACCGGCAAGGTCGTGGCGATCTATCCGCAGTCGGAGAAGGCGGGTCTGACCACCTGGGAGATCGCGGCGATGGTCGCCGAAGCGCTGCGTCGCTGCCGGCCACGAGGACTCTCGGACCCGGTGCCCGCACACGTGCTCACCGAGTACGGACTCATGGATCGATCCACCGCGTTCGACGCCATCCACGCTCCCGAGTCGACGGCGGGTGCGATGCGGGCCCGTACCCGCCTCGTGTTCGACGAGCTCTTCCGTGTCCAGCTGGCACTCCTCGAACGCAAACGGGTCCTGGATCTGCACACGACCGGCATCGAACACCGCACGACCGGACCGCTGCTCGACCAGTTCGTCGCCTCACTGCCGTTCGCGCTGACCGGTGCTCAGCAGCGCACCATCGACGAGATCGCCACCGACCTCGGTCGTCCCGCTCCGATGCACCGCCTCCTCCAAGGCGATGTCGGTGCCGGCAAGACGCTCGTCGCCGTCCATGCGCTGCTGTCCGCCGTCGAGGGCGGACACCAGGGGGCCTTCATGGCGCCGACCGAGGTGTTGGCGGAGCAGCATCACCGTGGCGTCCGGGCTCTCGTCGAGGGCATGGAGGTCGATGACCCGGGCACGCTACTCGGCCGTCGCCCCGTGACCGTCGAGCTGTTGTCCAACAAGGTCGGCGCTGCGGACCGTCGACGCATCCTCGAAGGTGTGGCGAGCGGCGCCGTCGACCTCGTGGTGGGTACGCATGCGCTCATCCAGGACGGTGTCGGCTTCGCATCACTCGGTGTGGTGGTGGTCGATGAGCAGCACCGGTTCGGCGTCGAACAGCGTGCGTGGCTGCGCGACAAGGGCCGGTCGGACGGTCGCACGCCGGACGTGCTGGTCATGACGGCCACACCGATCCCGCGCACCGCGGCGATGACGGTCTATGGCGATCTCGACGTCTCGATCCTCGACGAGCTGCCGCCAGGTCGCACGCCGATCGTCACCCGCCGCATCGACGGTGCCGACGAACCGTTCATGTGGGAGGAGATCCGGGCCGAGCTCGACGCAGGTCGCCAGGCCTTCGTCGTGTGCCCACTGATCGAGGAGTCCGACAAGTTGGAGGCCGCGTCGGCGGAATCGACCCACGAACGGCTGGTGACAGGGGAGCTGTCGGGCCGGAGGGTCGGGTTGCTCCACGGGCGGATGAAGTCCCAGGAGAAGGACGAGGTGATGGAGGCCTTCCGCACCGGCCAGACCGAGGTGCTGGTGGCGACCACGGTCATCGAGGTGGGTGTGGACGTCCCGAACGCGACGGTCATGGTGATCGAGTCCGCCGAGCGGTTCGGCATCGCCCAGCTGCACCAGCTGCGCGGCCGAGTCGGCCGAGGCGCCCACGAATCGCGCTGCTATCTGGTCAGCGGCGAAGAGGTCACCGACGACGGTGACACGCGTCTCGATGCGCTCGTGTCCACCACCGACGGGTTCGAGCTGGCCGAGATCGACCTCGACATCCGGGGCGAAGGAACGATCTTCGACCAGCGCCAGTCGGGCCGAAACGACCTCAAGCTCGCGTCGCTGCGGCGCGATCGCGAATGGGTCGGCCGGGCGCGACGTGCTGCCGCCGACGTCGTTGCTGCAGGTCTCGAGCAACTCGACGATCTCGCCGACGAGCTCGCCTGGTTCACCGACGAGGGCGGCGACGCCGAGTACCTGATGAAGGGCTGACTACTTCTTCTTGCGCCGCAACGGTTGGGCGGCCGGGGGCAGGCCCACGGTGTCGTCGATCATGGAGCGCAGCTCGCCGAGGTCTTCGAGGTAGGGCGGCACCCGCACCATCGTGTCGTCGGTCTTGCGGATCATCAGGACCCGGGTGTCCGGCGCGTAGGCGATGTCCTCCCAGGCGTGGAACTTGGCCTTCGGGAAGTTGAACCGCACGTGCAGGCCCTCTTCGGTGGCGATCACGACGGCGAACACGACCTGGCCGATCGCGTAGATGCCGAACGCGAGGAAGAGGATGCCGATGAGCGGGCTGCCGCCGACGATGTTGGCGGTACCGACAGCGATCACGAGGCTGCCGCTCACCATCTGGATGATGCGGATCCAGCGCTTGAGTCGGAAGTACTGCGGTTCCATCGGCTCGTGGCCGGCTGCGGCGTCGTTGGACATCCGGACAGTCTGCCCGATCCGCGGAGCGGCTCGCCCAACTCTGCGCGGCTGTTCGCCCTCGCCCACGGCGTCATGTGTTCGAGCTCGACGATTCGGCGTTCAGCCTCCGGCGAGGTCTTCTTCGGTGACCTCGATGTCCCAGCGATCCATGCAGTCCTCGCAGCGGAACGCCACCACGTCGCCGGGCACCAGGTCGGCGAGCTCGACGAACGAGATGACGTGGCAGGTACCGCCGCAGTCGACACAGCGGATGGTGGTCGGAATCGGCGAAGCCATGCCGACAGCATGCCAGGGCCGGACTCGGTCCGATCCGAGTGGGTACAGCAGGATCGGACTCGGTCCGATCCGAGTGGGTACAGCAGGATCGGGCGCTACCGTCCGGGGCGTGAGGGTCATCGCAGGAACAGCTCGTGGGCGCCGGATCGAGATGCCACGCGGGCTCGACATCCGGCCGACGTCGGATCGCGCTCGCGAGGCGGTGTTCAACCGACTCCACAGCCACGATCTCGTCGACGGCGCCGTGGTGCTCGATCTCTTCGCCGGCACCGGTGCACTCGGGATCGAGGCACTGTCTCGTGGCGCGGCCTCGGCGACGTTCGTCGATCACGAACCGAGAGCGGTCGCCGGCATCCGGGCGAACCTGGAACACCTCGGTCTGGACGGCGCCGACGCTCAGGTGATCCGCTCGACCGCCGAGGCGTTCCTGTCGACTGCTCGCACGTCGTTCGACGTGGCCTTCCTCGATCCGCCCTACGCCTTCGAGGACTGGCCGGCGCTGCTCGAGAAGGTGCCGGCGTCGATCGTGGTCGTCGAGAGCAATCGGGAGATCGATCCCGGCGACGGCTGGAGTGAGATCAAGACCGCTCGCTACGGCCTGGCGACGATCTCGGTGCTGGAGCGCACAGAACGAGCGGCCGACGACGGCACCAGCGCCGACGACGATTCCGGCTCTGGCCGCAATTCCGGGTCTGGTGCCGACGACGGGGTACCGTCGGCCTGACCGGCGGCCATCGAGGAGGTGCCATGGCTCGCGTCTTCTATCCAGGGACCTTCGATCCGTTGCACAACGGACATCTCGAGATCATCTCGACCGCCGCGGGCCTGTTCGACACGGTCGTGGTCGCGGCGATGCGCAACCCGTCGAAGGCACAACCCTTCTTCGATCGTGAGGAGCGGATGTCGCTCATCGTCGAGTCGACCTCGCACCTGGACAACGTCGAGGTGATCGGCATGGACGGCCTGGTCGTGGACGCGGCCGCCGACGCCGGCGCCGACATGATCGTGAAAGGGCTCCGCGGGGTGACGGACTTCGAGAACGAGCTCCAGATGGCGCAGATGAACCGTCACGTGTCGGGCATCGTCTCGCTCTTCATCCCATCGACCTCCGAGGACAGCTACATCGCCTCGAAGTACATCCGCGAGATCTCGAAGATGGGTGGCGACGTCACCGATCTCGTGCCAGCGCCCGTCGCTGCCGCCCTGCGGAAGAAGTTCGCCTGATGGCCGCCGTCGACGACCCTCGCGACGAGGTGACCGCCTCGCCGGGTGCCGAGCAGCGGATCCGACACGTGCTGGATCTGCTGGGCGATGCGCGGCCGATGCCGCTCTCGTCGTCCGTCGTGGTCAACCGGGACGAGCTGAGCGCGGTGCTGCGGGCAGCACTCGACGAGCTCCCTGAAGAAGTCCGGGCCGCCCGATGGCTCCTCAAGGAGCGCGACGAGTACCTGGAGCAGGCGCGCAGCGACGCCAAGGCCCTCGTCGACGAGGCGAGCCGGCAGGTCGAACAGATGGTCCAGCGGACCGAGATCACACGGCAGGCCGAGATCCGTGCTCGACGCATCGTGGACGACGCCGAAGCCGAGGCGCGGCGTCATCGTCGTGAGACCGAGGACTGGTGCGAGCAACGACTGGCGGCGTTCGACGAGACGCTGGCCAAGGTGACCGACGCGGTGCAGAGCGGCCGGGAGCGTCTCCGGGCCCTGCCGCGGGCGGTCGAAGGTGCCGACGACGAGGTCATCGACCTCACCGATCGCCCCGAGCAGGCGACCCTCATCTTCGACCAGGACGACCTCGTCTGACGATGGCCGATCCGCGACGCTCCGAGTTCTGCGTTCCGCTCCACGATCTCCGCCGCTTCACCCACCAACGGCGCGAGGTCCAGCTCACCGCGCCGCTCGAGGGTCTGTCGGTCGCCGACACGTCGCTCGACGCAGCAGAGCCCGTGTCGGTCGACGTGACACTCGAATCGGTCGCCGACGGCGTGACCGCGACAGGAACCGTCGCCGGTCGCTGGTGCGGACCGTGCAACCTGTGCCTGATCGAGGTCGGAGGGACGCTCGACGCGTCGGTGGCCGAGGTGTTCGCCGATCGTCCGGTGGACGAGGACACCTATCGACTGGACCGTGATCACGTCGATCTCGAACCGATGGTGCGTGACGCCCTGATGTTGGAGCTGCCGCTGCTCGCCCGGTGCCCGAACGGTGGTGTCGGCTCGTGCGCCAACGTGCCGGCCGAACTCGAACCGGCCGACGACGAGAGCGAGGAGGCCGACATCGCCGGCCCCGAGGAACAGCTCGCCGATCCGAGGTGGGCGGCGCTCGACGCACTGGACTTCGGTTCCGGCACCGACGGCTGAGCAGCGCCGACGCCGCGCGAGGCGCCGCGGAATGCAACTGGGGTAGCGAGGCCGGCGTGCGAGCCGCTACCATGCACCCTTCGTGCCGAGCCCCTCGTGCGCCGGCACACCCTGTTTCTCATCGACGCGCGCATCCGACGGCGGATCGGCGCACAGGACACGACGATGGCTCTCCCGAAGAAGAAGACCTCCAAGTCCAAGACGCGCAGCCGCCGTGCTGCCGCCTGGAAGCTCGACGCACCGTCGCGCAGCACCTGCCCGCGGTGCTCGGCGACCAAGGTGCCGCACACCGTGTGCCCCGAGTGCGGTTGGTACAAGGGTCGTCAGGCCGTCGAGGTCGAGTAGTCCCTCATGACGCGACGTATCGCCCTCGATGCAATGGGTGGCGATCACGCCCCCGATGAGATCGTCGCCGGCGCACGCCGGGCCATGGACGAGGTCGACGGCGTCGAGGTGATCCTCGTCGGCCAGCCCGACCTGCTCCCCGACGATCTCGAGGTCGTCGCGGCTTCCGAGGTCATCGGCATGGCCGACGACCCGGCGCGCAGCGTGCGCACCAAGAAGGACTCGTCGCTCGTGCGCGGCGCGGAGATGGTCCGCGACGGCAAGGCCGATGCGTTCATCAGCGCCGGCAACACCGGTGCCATGGTGGCTGCCTCGTTGCTGCGCATGGGTCGCATCAAGGGCGTGGCCCGCCCCGCGGTCGCCACCACCATTCCCGTTCCCGGGTCCACCCCGACGGTCCTGCTCGACTCCGGCGCGATCGCCGAGTGCCAGGCCGAATGGCTCGTCCAGTTCGCGCAGATGGGCTCGGCCTACACCACGCAGCGCTACGGACTCGAGCGTCCTCGGGTCGGCCTGCTGTCGATCGGTGAGGAAGCGGCCAAGGGCAACAGCCTGGTCAAGGAGACCTACCCGCTGCTCGAGGCGCTCGACGGCATCGAGTTCATCGGCAACGTCGAGGGCCGTGACGTGATGACGGACGACGTCGACGTCGTGGTCACCGACGGGTTCACCGGCAACGTGGTCCTGAAGACGTTGGAGGGTTCGCTGCGGGCGCTCGTCTCCGCGATCTTCGGCGCACTCACCACCGAAGAAGCGGGAGAAGCCGGCGCCGAGGCGATCGGCCATCTGCTGCCCCTCGCGGGTCAGATGGATCCCGACAGCATCGGTGGCGCCATGCTGCTCGGCGTCGACGGCGTGAGCATCATCTCCCACGGCTCCTCGTCGGCCACGGCGATCGTGAACGCCGTCGCGACCAGCGCCGACCTCGTCGAACGTGGCCTCGTCGACGCGCTGCGTGCCGCGGTCGCGGCGAACTGAGCCGGTCGCATCGCTGATCGGAGCCGGCGGCCGAGAGCCCATCGGCTGTCAGCGTCTACACTCGCCCCGTTTCCACCCTCGTCAGGAGCTGAAGTGCCAGCTGAGACGCATGTCGAACAGAGCCCCATGGACCGCAACGAAGTCTTCACCATCATCCGCGATCAGCTCGCGGACATCCTCGAGATCGAGCCGGACAGCATCAGTGAGTCCGCGTCCTTCGCCGACGACCTCGATGCCGACTCGCTCGCACTGATCGAGCTCGTCGAAGCCCTCGAGGAGGAGATGGGAGAGCGCAGCGTCGGTTTCCGCATCGACGACGAGGACCTCGAAGAGCTGAAGACCGTTCGCGACGCCGTCGACTACGTGACGGCCAAGCTCGAGTCGTCCAGCTGAACGAACAGCTCGCGTCGCTCGCTGCGCGTCTGGGTCACGAGTTCGTCGACCCGGGCCTGCTGGAGCGCGCGATGGCGCACCGTTCGTGGTGTTCGGAGAACGGTGGCGTGCCGTCGAACGAACGCCTCGAGTATCTGGGCGACAGCGTCCTCGGCCTGATCGTGACCGACGACACCTATCGCAGGTTCCCCGACCTGCACGAGGGTTCGCTGGCCAAGTTGCGTGCCGCGGTGGTCAACACCCACACGTTGGCCGCGGTGGCCGCCGAGCTCGAGATCGGTACGGCCTTGCTGCTCGGCAACGGCGAGGAACGCAGCGGGGGTCGCACCAAGACCTCGATCCTCGCAGATGCCTTCGAGGCGGTCGTCGGAGCGGTCTACATCGACGGTGGCTGGGCTGCGGCACAGTCGTTCGTCTTGCCGGTGCTCGGCAGCCGGATCGCCGAAGCCGCACTCGGGCCAGGCGGCCACGACCACAAGACGCGGCTCCAGGAGTTGGCGGCCCGGCACTTCGACGCTCCGCCGCTGTATAGCGTGTCCGGCGAGGGACCCGACCACGAACGCTGGTTCGTGGCGACGGTGTCGCTCGGCGGTGCTCTCTACGGCGAGGGCGGCGGACGCACCCAGAAACAAGCGGAGCAGGACGCCGCGGCCTCGGCCCACGCTGCCTTGCTCGCACAAGAATCGACTCAACACACCCCGGGAACCCGCTGATGCTCGAACTTCCAGAGGCCGAACTGGTCCGCCGCGATCTCGACAAGGAGATCGCTGGTCGAAAGGTCAAGGAGACCGAGATCACCGGCGCGGCGTCGATGTTCGACGGTGCGGCCTCGCGGCCGGCCTTCGCCACCGCACTGTCGGGTCGCAAGGTCCTCGGTGTCCGCCGTCAGGGCTTGACGATCATCGTCGACCTGAGCGACGACGACTCGCTGTTGTTCACGCTCGGCCCCGGCGGCTCGCTGCGCCGACACGCGAACAAGGACGCGGCCGAAGACGGCACCGTGATGACGATCACATTCACCCAGGGCGGCCAGCTGCGTCTGCTCACCGGTGACGAGTCGAGCACCTCGGTCCGGCTCGCCCCGACCGACGACCTCGGCGAGATCCTCCCGGCGGCTGAGGGCTTCGACCCGGTCGACGATCAGATTCCGTGGACGACCTTCGGCCAGAACCTCCGAGCACGCGGCAACCAGAAGCTGCGCACTCTGCTCATGGACGACTCGTTCATCGTCGGCATCGGCCCCGTGTACGCCGACGAGATCCTCCACGCAGCGTTGCTGCGCTACGACCGCACCGCCGAGAGCATCACGATCCAGGAGATCCGACGCCTCAACCGTGCGATCGTCGAGATGATGCACAACGCCATCAAGCAGCGCGGCACGACGCTCGAGAACGATCCGTTCGTCGACGTGTTCGGGAACCCCGGTGGCTTCACCGAGTACCTCGAGGTCTACGGGCGCGCCGGACAGCGTTCGCGCAACGGCCGTGGCGAGGTCCAGAAGCTCCGCACCGGCGGACAAACTCACTACTACTGCGACTACCAGGTCTGAGCGGCGTCCCGCCGACCCGTCCCGTTCACTGACCCGCCGCGCCCTGACCGCGGCGAACCGACCCCGAGATCCGCTGCACCGTGTTCCTCAAGTCACTGACCATCAAGGGCTTCAAGAGCTTCGCCGACACCACCGTCCTGGACTTCGAACCAGGCGTCACCGTGGTCGTCGGGCCGAACGGCTCGGGCAAATCCAACGTCGTCGACGCCATCGCCTGGGTGCTCGGTGCCCAAGGCCCGCGCACCGTCCGAAGCCAGAAGATGGACGACGTCGTGTTCGCCGGCACGGCGAATCGGCCGGCCCTCGGGCGCGCCGAGGTGTCGATGGTGCTCGACAACACGGCGGGACTGCTGCCGGTCGAGTTCAACGAGGTCACCATCACTCGTGTGCTGTACCGCTCGGGTGACTCGGAGTACTCGCTCAACGGTGTGGCGTGTCGCCTGCTCGACATCCAGGAGCTGCTGTCGGATGCAGGTGTCGGCCGGCAGCAGCACATCATCATCGCCCAAGGCCAGATCGACCAGGCGCTCAATGCTCGACCGGAGGAGCGGCGGCTGATCGTCGAGGAGGCCGCCGGCATCCTCAAGTACCGACGTCGCAAGGAGCGGGCGCAGCGCCGTCTCGACGCGACCGAGGCGAACCTGCTGCGCCTGCAGGACCTCCAGCGCGAGGTGCGTCGTCAGCTCCGACCACTCGAGCAGCAGGCCGACGCGGCTCGCCGCCATGGTGATGTGCTGGCCGAGTTGCAGGCGCTGAAGCTCTACCTCGCCGGACGCGAGCTGCGCGACCGGCGTCAGCGGCTCGAGGCCAGCGAGTCCGAGCGTGCGCGGCTGCGTGAGGACGACGCGAAGATCCGTGCCGAACTCGCCGAGCTCGACGTGAAGATCGTCGCTGCCGAGGCTCGGTTGGCGGCGGTGGGCGACGACGTCGGCGATGCACTGCCGCGCTACGAGTCGCTGCGCGAACGCTGCCTCGGCCTCACCGCCGTGCTCGCGGAACGCCGCCGCGGCCTCGAACGAGACCGCAGTGCTGCGCTGGCCGACGATCTCGTCGCGAGCCTCGAGGCCGAGCGTGCCGAGGTCCGTCACCAGCTGACCGTGGTCGAGGACGCTGCGCTCGCGCTGACTCCCGAGGTCGACCAGCTCGTGGAGCGCGAGGAGCAGCTCGTCATCGAGCAGAAGGCCTTCGAGGACGAGCGGGAGGGGTTCATCCCCGACGTCTCCGGTCGGGCCGCCGAGGTCCGAGGCCAGCTGCGTGCCATCCGCGACTCCGTCGCCAGAGCCGAGCGCGAACGTGCCCGGCTCGACGAGAAGATGGCGGCACTCGAGACGGCGCAGGTCGAACGACGCCAGGAGGCCGAGGAGCTGCGGCGCAAGCTGGCCGAGCAGACCGAGGCCGAGGACGGCCTCGTCACTGCGCTCGACACCGCGACCGAGGGGCTCGCCGAGGCCGAGTCCGCTGCCTCGGCGGCGTCCGACGCAGTCCGAGCGGCAACGGCGGAGGTCGACCGGTGGACTGCTCGTGCCGAGGCGCTCGGTCTCGCGCTCGACGAGGTGCGTGCCAACGCAGGTGTCGAACGGCTCGACGGTGTCGACGGTGTCGTCGGCACGGTCGCCGACCTGGTGGAGATCGACGCCGGCTACGAGCAGGCGTTCGAAGCCGCCGTCGGTGATGCGATGGCGTCGGTCGTCGTGCGTGACGGCGATGCCGCCCGGCAGGCCCTGGAGCACCTGGAGCGCTCCGAGGTGCGAGGTGCCGTGTTGGCGCTCGGCGGCGCCGTCCCTGCGCTGCCGGCCATCGACGGCGGCGCGTCACTGCGTGAGCACGTCCGGCCCATCGACCCGTCCGCCGGGCCGCTCGTGGATCGCCTCGTCGGCAGCGCTGTCGTGGTCGACGGTCGCTGGTCCGATGCACTCGACCTCGCGCTGCGGAACCCCGCAGCCGTCGTGGTGACGACCGCGGGCGACCGCTTCGGTGCCACTGGCTGGCGGATCGGCGCCGGCGGCTCGGGTGCCACGCGCGCCGCTCACGACGAAGCGATGTCCGAGGTCGAGAAGGCCCGCGAGGCCCTCGATCTCTCGTCGATGACCTCGGAGGCGGCCCGCGTCAGCGTTGCCGCCGCCAAGGGTGCTCGCGACGACGCACGTCGCGCGCTCGACGAGCACGACGCTGCGGTCAACCGCGCCACCGAAGCGCTCGAACGGGCCGAGCGGGCCCGAGCCGATGCGGTGAACGAGGTCTCGACCGTTCAGGAACGACACGACGAGCTCACCGAGCAGATCGGTCGAGACGCCGAGCAGGTGTCAGAGCTGGAGGCGGTGCTCCCGGCGCTCGAAGAGCGCGAACAGTCGGATCGCTCCACCGCCGACGACTTCGACCGTCGTCGCGGTGAGCTCGACGACCGGGCTCGCGCCGTCGCGGCGCTGCGGAGTGACCTCGGTGTGCGAGCAGCGGCGCTGGAGGAGCGGCGCGAGGGCCTCACCGCTCGCGTCGAGGAGATCGGTCAGCGGCTCGTCGAGCACGAGCACGAGGTCGCCGTCGCAGCCGAACGCCGAGTTCGGCTCGACGGTCGTCTGGCCGCTGTGGATCGTCTCGCGACCTTCGTGGACGGCCGCACCGCCGTGGTGACGGTCGAGCTCGAGCGCCTCCGGGCCAAGCGTCGCGCCACGTCGGAGGCCACACGGGCCGTCGCGTCGGAACTCGACGGGCTTCGAGGGCGACGCTCGCAGCTCGACGGTGAGCTCGATCGCCATCGTGACGCCATCGCCAAGCTCGACGTCGGCGACGCCGAGCTCACCCTGCGCCTCGAGACCCTGCTCCACGCCATCCGGACCGAGCTCGACGCCGATCCGGACACCGCACTGGCCGCCGAACTGCCGGAGCTGCCGGCAGGCGCCACTGCTGCCGGCCGTGTGCGCGAGCTCGAACGCGACCTCAAGCAGATGGGCCCGATCAACCCGTTGGCGCTCCAGGAGTTCGAGACCCTCAAGGAACGACACGAGGTCGTG
>JAHDHM010000082.1 GCA_020631315.1 Acidimicrobiales bacterium | reverse complement strand
TCGGAGGGGCGATGACGCGTCCCCGGCGCTGCGGCTGCGGTGCTGCTCGTGCTCGCAGGCCGATGGCGTCGCCCCGCCCTGACCTTCGTCGCTGCAGGTGCGGCCGTGGCGGCCGCCGGTCTGTACGAGGTGTACCTGCAGGCTCGCTTCGACATCGGTCACGGGGGTCATTGGCCAGGTGACATGGCCAGGGCCCACGAGCTCGCATGGATGGCGGTCGCGCTGCTCGTCGCTGCACTGGTCGGCGAGTTCGTCGCGGCGGACGAACCTGCTCCGGACGAGACAGCGGAGCCTGCCGTCGACGGGGCGGGGGACACCACCGGAGAGGCTGCGTCGTGCTGACGAGAGCCCGCGTCCAGCTGCAGGCGCTGCCGGGTGGGACGATCCCGATCGCCGTCGGGGTCCTCGTGAACGGTGTCGCGTCGTACGTGTTCCTCACGCTGCCGGCGCGTACCGGTCGCCTGGACACCGCCGACTACTCACTGCTCTCGACCATCTGGTTCGCGGTGTTCGTGCTCGGACCCGGTCTCTTCGTTCCGCTCGAGCAGACGTTGACGCGGGCCGTCGCCGCACGCCGTGCGCAGGGCGGTGCCGACCATGACCTCGTGCACGCCGCGGTCACGACGGTCGGCCGGATGTCGCTCGGGGCAGCGGTGCTGGTGTTCGTGGTCGGTCTGCCCGTCGCCGGATTCGGTTCGTGGTCAGCGCTGTGTGTCATCGCGGGAGCGGTCGCCTCGTTCGGCGCGCTCCAGGCGTTGCGTGGCGTGGCCTCGGGGCGCAGTGCCTTCGGCGCCTACGGGTCGGCGCTCGCGGGCGAAGGCGTGGCCAGGGTGGTGCTCGCGACGGTCTTGGTGGTCGCCGGCGTCAGCGAACCGGTGGCGTATGGCGCCGTGCTCGTCGTCTCACCGTTGCTCGCTGTCGCTCTGGTCGTTGCGACCTCGTCGCGGTCCGAGCCGCGAATCGAGGCGAGGGGAGTGATGAGCCACGATGGCGACACCGCAGCGACCGAGGGGCTCTCCGGCTACGGCGCGTTGCTGATCGCTCAGGTGGGTGCCCAGGCCCTCGCGAACTCGGTCCCGCTCGCACTCGCCGCGATGGCCGACGACGAGGCCGCACGTTCGCTGGCCGGCGCGCTGGCCGCGGGCTTCGTGTTGTCACGAGTGCCGTTGTTCTTGTTCCAGGCCGTGCAGGCAGCGTTGTTGCCCGCGCTGACGGCCGATGTCGTCGCCGGTGAGCTCCGACGGGCCTTCGACGGTCTCATCCGGCTGGAGCGGCTGCTCGCCGTCGGTCGGCTGCGGGCCTCGGCGGGGCTCGTGACCCTCGGCCCGTGGGCCGTCGAGACCTTCTTCGGCGAGGACTTCCGGGTCGGCGCCTCGGACATGACCTGGTTCTGTCTCGGTGCGGCGGCGTTCGTGGTCGCGTTCCTCCACCATCAGGTCCTCGTCGCGACGGAACAGGTCCGGGTCGCGGCACAACGGTGGGTCGCCGGCCTCGTCGGCTTCACCGTGCTGACGGCTGGTGGCTGGGTGCTCGGCGTCGGCTCTGACGTCGGTCGGGTGGAGGTCGCCTACACGGTGTCGACCGTGGCGACGGCGCTGGTGCTGCGGCGCCTGGCCGTGCAGGCCCTCAGCTCACCTGCCCCACGATGAAGCGGACCTTGACCCGTTCGCCGTACTCGGCGTTCCCGGGCAGGTACGGCTGCGGTTCCGACACCGTCGCGTGCCAGCGGCCCTGCGTCTCGAGCCGAGCGATCGCGGCATCGGTCGCCCTGGGCTCCCACAGGTCGGTCCG
This sequence comes from Acidimicrobiales bacterium, assembly GCA_020631315.1. Next base: position 9,369 of record JAHDHM010000082.1, on the reverse strand, counting down.
CTGGGTCACCACGACGCGACCGCCGGGAGCAACGATGCGGACCAACTCGTCGAGCAGCGAGCCGATGTCGGCCACGTAGGTCGCGACACCGATGCAGATCGCGCCGCCATAGGCGTCGGTGGCGAGCGGCAGTGGTGGTGACTGGATGTCGGCGACGGCGAGGTCCCGATACACCAACCGAGCAGCCGCCTCGGCCAGCGAGGATTCGGAGATGTCGACGCCGTCGATGACGGCGAAGCCGGCACCCGCGAGTGCGGCCCCCGTCAGACCGGTGCCGCAGCCGACGTCGGCGACGGGCTGCCCACCGTCCAACGCCTCGGCCAGCAGACCGGCTGCGGTGCGCGGAGCCGCATAGCCCCACGACTGGACGTCGAGGTCGTAGCCGCCGGCCCAGTCGTCGTAGTAGCCGGCGACCTCGGTCGACTCGGGCGGCAGGTCGGCCAGGCCGTCGGAGGCGTTGCGTTCGCTCATGCGGTCGGGGTGAACGACAGCGGCAGTCGTTCCGGGCCCCAGATGGCGACCGCCGGCGGCTTCCACTCGACAGGGCCGTCGAGTGCGAGGTCGGGGAGACGTCGGGCGAGGATCGGCAGTGCTTCCTGCAGCTCGGCACGGGCGAGGAACGCGCCGAGACAGTGGTGGATGCCGCTGCCGAACGTCAGCTGCGGTGCGCCGCCGGTCTCCTTGGTGATGTCGAAGGAGTTCGCGTCGGCGAACGCATCCGGATCGTGGTTGCCGGTGGTGAAGCTGGTGATGACGACGGTGCCCTGCGGGAAGAGGATGTCGTCGATCACGACGTCCTCGGAGGCGTAGCGACCGGTGCCTCGGACCGCCCCCAGGTGACGCATCGTCTCCTCGACGGCCTTCGGCACGTACGACGGGTCGTCACGCAGGAGTCGCCACTGTTCTGGATACTGGGCGAAGAGTGCGAGCGCGCAACCGAGCTGGTTGCGGGTGGTGTCGACACCGGCGACCAGGACGGCTTCGACCATCGTGATCAGTTCCTGTTCGGAGAGCCGGTCGCCTTCTTCCTCGGCCTGGATCAGGACGGTGAGCAGGTCGTCAGCCGGTTCGGTGCGCCGGCGGGCGATGAGCTCGATCACGTACGCCTCGAGGGCCTCGCGTGCGGCGACGATCCTGTCGACCTTGTCGTTGGCGTCGGCGTCCAGACCCGACAGCACGTCGGTGGCCCAGACGCTGAAGTCCTCCCAGTCCTCGGCAGGCGCGCCGAGGAGCTCACAGATGATCGGGATCGGGTACGGCTCGCACAGATCCGCCACCGCCTCGGTCGACCCGGTCGCCGCGATCGGGTCGATGAGCTGTTCCATCGTGCGGGCCATGAACGGACGGAGCTTGTCGGCCGCTCGCGGCGTGAACGCCGGTGACACGAGCCGGCGAAGGCGTTGGTGCTCGTCGCCTTCTGCGGTGAGGATCGAGTTGCGATCGTTGCGGCGAAGACGAGGGTCGAGGTCGCGCATCTCGGCGAGCAGCCTGACCAGCTGGTGCATGCGACGGTCGCGCAACACCTTTGTGATGCCGTCGTGGCGGAGCGCGATGTAGCCCATCGGTGTCCGTGCCAGCCAGTGCTGTTCGCGTGCGGCGGTGAGCAGTGCGGTCGCCTCGTCGGTGCCGCGCAGGTCGTTCGGCAGCTCGGGGAGGTCGAGGTCGTGGACGGAGGTCGGCACAGCAGGCTCCGGGGTTGCGATGGGGCCAAGGTACTGCCGTGTCCGGCAGAATGACGAAGTGGAGACGACCGGACCGACACTGCTGGCCGACCTGGCCGCCGTCTCGTCGGGCCTCGCAGCGACGAGCAAACGCACCGAGAAGCGCGACTTGCTCGCCTCACTGCTGGTCCGACTGGAGGGCGACGAGATCGACATCGCCGTCGCGGCGTTGTCGGGTGAGGTCCGTCAGGGGCGTATCGGCGTCGGCTGGGCGACTCTGTCCGGGCTGACGACCGACGCAGCCGTCGATCCGTCGGTGAGCGTGGTCGAGTTCGACGGGTGGATCGCGGAGCTCGCGGCGGTCTCGGGTCCCGGGTCCACCGAACGACGCCGCGAGCTGATCGACTCGATGATGAGCCGACTCTCGGAGCCCGAGCAGCGCTTCGTCGTCGCGCTGCTGGGTGGTGAGCTGCGTCACGGAGCGCTGGACGGGGTGATGATCGACGCGATCGCAGCGGCAGCGGGCGTGCCAGCGAAGGTGGTGCGTCGGGCCCACATGTTGCGTGGCGAGCTGACGGCGACCGCCCGGCTCGCGTTCGACGGTGGTCGACCGGCCTTGGAGGGCGTGGGCCTGGAGCTGCTGCGGCCGATCCAACCGATGTTGGCGAGCACCGCTGCCGACGTCGGCGACGCCCTGGCCGCCGCCGAGGGTCAGCATGCGATCGAGTGGAAGATCGACGGCGTCCGCCTCCAGGTGCATCGTGACGGAGATCAGGTCCTCATCGTGACCAGGAACCTCAACGATGTGACCGACCGCCTGCCGGGTGTCGTCGAGCAGGCGCTGGCGCTCGACTCGACCCGATTCGTCCTCGACGGTGAGGTCATCGGTGCCGGGAGCGACGCCGACGACGCCGTCCCCGCCTTCCAGGACACGGCGTCGCAGTTCTCGAACCGCGGCGGCGCGGGTCACGGGCTGTCGGTCTGGTTCTTCGACGTGATGCACCTCGACGGTCACGACCTCCTCGACCGCCCGTGGTCGGAGCGGCGTGCCGCTCTGGAGGGTCTCGTCGGTGATCGGGCGGTGCCGATGCTGGTCACCGACGACGCGGACGAGGGTGCTGCGTTCTTCGAGGCGACCGTCGCCGAAGGCCACGAGGGCGTGATGGTGAAGCACGTCGACTCGACGTACGAGGCCGGGCGGCGAGGCACGACGTGGCGCAAGATCAAGCCGGTGATCACGCTCGATCTCGTGGTGCTCGGTGCCGAGTGGGGGCACGGGCGACGGACCGGGTGGTTGTCCAACCTGCATCTCGGTGCCCGTGATCCCGCGGGCGGGCCGCCCGTGATGGTCGGCAAGACGTTCAAGGGCCTGACCGACCAGCTGCTCGCCTGGCAGACGGAGCGTCTGCTCGAGCTGGCGGCCGACCCCGACGAGGCTCGTGAACGCCACGTCGTTCCGGTGCGTCCGGAGCTGGTGGTCGAGATCGCGATCGACGGTGTGCAGACCTCGACGCGCTATCCGGGTGGTGCCGCGTTGCGGTTCGCGAGGGTGAAGGGCTACCGGCCGGACAAGGCGCCCGCCGACGCCGACACGATCGACGTGGTCACAGCGCTGCGTCGCTGAACCAGCACAGCGCTCCGTCGCTGAGTGGATTCAGCGCTCCGTCGCTAGCGGGTGCGGTGGTCGGTGGGGAGGTGGCCGACGTCGGAGAGCCGGCCGAGGCTGAAGGCGTGACCGTCGCCGATGGCGATGGTGGTCGCCTGGGAGATCGAGGCGTGGAACGTCACGAAGCGCTCCCACTCCCACGGCACGGCGGGCACACCGAGCAGCAGCGACATCAGCATCGAGTTCGTCCCGGCGTGGGCGAAGACGAGCACGGTGGTCTCGGGGTCGACGCCGTCGTCGATCGTCCAGGTCGGCAGATCGTGGCCGCTGCGGCGCACGCCCAGCGCGGCGAGCTGTTCGGTGAAGCCCTCGGTCACACGGTCGTGGAACGCATCGACTGCTTCGCCGCCGTCGAGGCCACTCCACTGGGCCGCGGGATCTCGTCGCCGGTTGGCGGTGAAGATCTCCAGCACGTCGTGATCGGTGCCCTCCCAGACGGGCGAGCGGATCTCCTCGAGGAACGGGTGCACGTGCCCGTCCATGCCGGTGAGTTCGAGGAACGGCTCGGAGGTCTGGCGAGCGCGGAGTTTCGGGGAGATCCACACGTGGTCGATGCGCATCGCCGCGACGACGCCGGCGGTGAGCATCGCCTGACGGCGACCCCGATCGGTCAGGCGGGGGTCGTCGCGGTTCACACCACCGTCGACCCACGCCGGTTCGCCATGACGGACGAGCACGAAGCGCATGGCGTCGGAGGCTACCGGCGGGCGCCGGATTCCGAGGCGAGATCCGGCGGTGGGAGACCGTCTGGCGGAGCGGGAGCGAGTAGCCTCGCCGCCCATGAGCGCGACCATGCAGTTCAAGAAGGGCACCAAGGTCACGGCGACCGAAGATCTCCGTGGTGTCCCCGAAGGCACGACCGGTGTGACCGGCCGTGGTGTCGGCATCACGTGGTTCCGCTACCGCGTCTACTTCGACAACGGCGTCGAGCTCGGCTCCGTCGGCCAGGAGAAGCTGGTCCGCAGCGAGCAGTGGGAGCAGTTCAAGGTCGATCGTGCCAAGGCTGCCGAAGCCGCCGAAGAGGCTGCTGCCAACGCGGCAGCCGCGCCCGCAGCACCGGCTGCCGACCCGTCGGGTGGCAACGACCGCCTGGCAGCGCTGATGGCCAAGTCGAAGGCCGCGCGCGAGGGCAAGGGCGGCGCCGAACCGGCTGCCGAGGCCGCACCTGCCGAGGACGCAGCGGGTGGCAACGACCGTCTGGCGGCGCTGATGGCCAAGTCCAAGGCCGCACGCGACGCGAAGTCCTGACACAGAGACGTCACGAGGAACCGGTCTGGGACCGGAGGGGGAAGCTGACATGACCGACATCGATCCGGCACTCGACCCACGCACGCAGCGTCAGGCGGTCGGCGATCAGCGGGGAGTCGCCTTCTTCCCGCCGGAGTTCGACGACGTCGCCGAAGAGCGTCAGTACCTGAAGGAACGCCTCGCTGGCGCGTTCCGCATGTTCGGTCGTTTCGGGTTCGGTGAGGGGGTCGCCGGCCACATCACCGTGCGCGACCCCGAACTGACCGACCACTTCTGGGTCAACCCGTTCGGCATGAGCTTCCGGCGGATCCGGGCCAGCGACCTGCTGCTCGTGAGCCACGAGGGCGAGATCGTCGAGGGCTCGATGCCGCTGAACGCCGCGGCGTTCGCGATCCACAGCCAGATCCACGCCGCCCGCCCCGACGTGGTCGCCGCAGCCCACTCGCATTCGGTGTACGGGCGTTCGCTGTCCACGCTGGGTGTGCCGCTGCTGCCGCTCACCCAGGACGCCTGTGCGTTCTACGACGATCACGCGGTGCACGCCGACTTCGGGGGCGTCGTCGCCGACACCGAGTACGGCAAGCAGCTCGCCGCCACCTTGGGTGACCGCAAGGCGTTGATCCATCAGAACCACGGGTTGATCACGGTCGGCACGTCGATCGACTCGGCCGTCTGGTGGTTCGTGACCATGGAGCGGTCGTGTCAGGCCCAGCTGATGGCGATGGCCGCCGGCAACCCGATCGAGATCGATCCCGACACGGCGGCCAAGACCCATGGTCAGGTGGGTTCTGAGCTGGCTGGCTGGTTCAGCTTCCAGCCGCTGTGGCAGGACCTCGTCGACGCCGAGGGCGACGACTTCCGACTCTGACGTCGTCCCTGCCGGGTTCCCCGGTCCGAACCTCAGATGGCCCGGAGGTGACGCTCACCCTGGGTCGAGCTCGCCGTCGATGGTGGCGACGACGCAGACGATGCTGCGTCGGCGCGTTCCTCGAGCCACGCGCCGAGACGCCCCAGGCTGCCCGAACCTCCGACGGCGGTGATCGATCCGGCGCTGCCGATGGACAGGATCGATCCGGCGCTCCCGATCGACAGGATCGATCCGGCGCTGCCGATCGACAGGATCGATCCGGTACTGCCGATCGACAGGATCGACCCGCTGCTCCCGATGGACAGGATCGAGCCGATCGACGCGATCGACCGGCGTGAGTACGCCGACGCCAAGGACCCGGTCGACGCGTGCGATCTGCCGAGTCGGTCGAGGAGCCAGGTGAGTGTGTCGACCGCGGTCGTGTCGACTGCGGGCGTGTCCTGTTCCGACGCGGCACTCGGTGCGTGATCCATCTCGTTCCCCAGGTGACGCGGCTGGGCGTCCGTCCCCACGGGCGCTGCGTCGAAGGATCAGACCCACTCGCCGGCGAGACCGGTTACACATCGGCGACTCGACCGAGCCGCGAGCGAGGCGAGTGGGTCATCAGATCGTCGCCTGACGTTCAGACACGCGAGTGCTGCCGACCGTTCGATCGACACTGAAACGCAACATGGGTCGTGCACGTTGTCCGGGTATGGAGCATGACCCGTCCCATGAGCTCTCACCTCCGCTGGCCGCCGTCGCCGACGTGATCGCCGACACCGGCGCCGCACGTTCCCGACTGGTGCTGGTCGACGTCGACCGTACGCTGCTGCGCGGCTCGAGCCTCGTGCCACTCGCCCGCGTCCTGCTCGCTGCGGGGATGCTCTCCCGCCGACTCGTGGCGATGGCGGTCGCCAAGGGTCTGTGGTTCCGGCTGGTTGGCTCGTCGGACCGCAACGCCGCCAAGGTCCGCGAGCGTGTGCTCGCCGGTGCGGCTGGGTGCCGCGTCGACGAACTCGATCGGTTCACCGCCGCAGTCGCCTCGGATCTGGCTGACCAGATCCGACCGTCGATGGCCAAGCGCGTGACCCACCACATCGATCGAGGTGACTTCGTCGTCTTGCTGTCCGCAGCACCGCAGCCGCTGGTCGATTCGCTGGCCGAACGCATCGGTGTGCACCGGGCGGTCGGGACACGCGGCGAGACCGTCGACGGCGCCTACACCGGACGGCTCCAGGGATCGTTCTGCTACGGCGGCGGCAAGCTCGAACGGCTCCGTGAGGCGCTCGGACCGGTGGATCTGACCGATGCGGTCGCCTACGCCGACTCGGTGTCGGATCTCCCCGTGCTCCACGCCGTGGGTGCTGCATGGGTGGTGCAGCCCGACCGTCGGCTCAGAGCCGTCGCTGCCGAGCAGGGCTGGCCCGTGCTGCTCGACTGAAGCCGGCTCAGTCGTCGATGATGCTCAGGTCGACGCTGACCGATGCGGCCTTGTCCGCCCAGAGCGACACGTTCTCGGGTGACGCGCCGATCATGCGCAGGCCCATGGTGACGACCTCTCGAACCGCGGCCTCGAGGTCGAGGATCTCGTTGCGGATCTCGGGGGCGATCATGGCGCCGATGAGCCACTTGAACATGGCTGCTGCATAGGGCACCACGAGCTCGGTGCCGCCTTCGGCCGCTGCCTGCGCCACAGCCTCCTGCAGGATCTCGCGCTGGCCGGGGTCGGGCCAGTAGCCGGCGATCAAGGCGGCGTAGCAGAGGTCGGCGAACTCGGGGTCGAGCGCGGCCCGATGGATGAACGAGACGAGGACGCCGACGATGGGTCCGTAGCCGTCGCTGCCGAGTTCGTCGTCGATGGCGGCTCGGAACAGCTGCTGGGAGCGGCGTGCCTCGTCGAGCACTGCGTGGACCATGGCCTCGCGGTTGTCGAAGTGGTTGTAGAAGGAGCCGAGGGCGACATCGGCCCGGTTGGTGATGTCGGCGATGGTGACCGCTGCGAAGCCGTTGGCGGCGAGGGCTTCTCGCCCTGCGCGCAGGAGACTGAGGCGCGTCATCGCCGCGCGTCGCTGTGCTCGGTTCGACCCGCCGTCAGCGTCAGTCACGCAGCCTGCTCCTTCCCCCGAGATATGTCAGCAGATGAATGTTCATTCATGTCGAACCATGACGGGCGATTTCTGTCGCTCTCATGATCTGCGGCGGTGTCCCAGGGGGGAGTGGCTCACTCGTGAGGTCGGTGCCAGTGGGCGGGATCCGACGAGTCCGGGCCCCACGAGCCCGGCGCGTAGCCGACGACGGGCGGCGCGTCGGTGAGGAGCGGCTCGACGATGCGCCACTGTTCCTCGACACCGTCCTGGCGGCCGAAGCGGGTGGTGTCGCCGTCGAGCGCGTCGTCGAGCAGCTGCTCGTAGGCCTCGGGGCCCTCGCCGAGCGTCGCCTCGGTGGACACGGTCAGATCCACGGGTTGGGTGACGAGCGCACCGCCTGGGGCCTTGGCCTGCATCGCGAGCGTGATCGTGTCGCTGGGCTTCATCTCGAAGCGGAGATGGTTCGGATGCGGCGCATGGCCCTCAGGGGCGAACAGCAGCCGCGGCGGGCTCTTGAACTCGACGATGGCGTCGGTGACGGTCGCCGCCATCGCCTTGCCGGCCCGGACACGGAACGGCACGCCCGCCCAGCGCCAGTTGTCGATCTCGAAGGTCATCTCGACGTAGGTCTCGGTGTCGGAGTCGGGGGCGACGCCGTCCTCGTCCAGGTAGCCCTCGTACTGACCACGGACGACCTTGGCCGGGTCGACCGTCCGGATCGCTTGGAGGACGCGGATCTTCTCGTCGCGCAGTGCGTTGGCATCGGCTGACAGGGGTGCGTCCATGGCGAGCAGTGCGACCATCTCGAGCAGGTGGTTCTGGACCACGTCGCGCATCGTGCCGACGTCGTCGTAGAAGCTGCCGCGGCCCTCGATGCCGAACGACTCGAGCATCGTGATCTGAACCGAGTCGACGTGGTGACGGTTCCACACCGGTTCGAGCAGCGAGTTCGCGAAGCGGAAGACGAGCAGGTTCTGCACCGGTTCCTTGCCGAGGAAGTGGTCGATGCGGAAGGTGCGCTCCTCGTCGATGTGCTTGGCCAGCACCGCGTTGAGCTCCTTGGCGGAGGCGAGGTCGCGGCCGAACGGCTTTTCGACCACGACCCGAGCGCAGGACGCGAGGTCGGCCGAGGCCAAGCCGCTGACGACGTCGTCGAACAGGTCCGGCGGGATCGCCAGGTACACCAGCGGGCACGAGTGGTCGGCGAGCGCCTCGGCGAGACGGGGGTACATCTCGGGGTCGGTGTAGCTGCCGGACACGAACTGCATCCCGTCGACGAGCGAGTCGAACGCAGCCTGGTCGAACTCCTCACCGAGCTTGGCGACGTGGGCGTCGACGGACTCGCGGGCGTACGCGGCGAGGTCCTCACCGGTCCACTTGCTCCGACCGACGCCGATCACAGGGATGCCGAGCCGACCCCGGACCGTCAGGTCGTACAGCGCGGGGAACAGCTTCTTCTTGGCGAGGTCGCCGGAGGCGCCGAAGAGGACCACGGCGTCGCCGCGGCCCGTTGTCGAGGTGCCGGCGCCCATGTTGCTGTGGTCGCTCATCACTTGCCGCCTTCACGGACGCCATCGCCGTCGGTCGCGGACACGGTGGCGTGTCCGCCGAACTGGTTGCGGAGCGCGGCGATCACCTTCATGGCGGGCGATTCCTCCTGGCGGGAGGTGAACCGTGCGAACAGGGCGGCGGACATGACCGGCACCGGCACGGCACGATCCACGGCTTCCTGCACCGCCCACCGGCCGTGGCCGGAGTCGTTGGCGTAGCCGGCGATCGACGCGAGGCCAGGGTCCTCGTCGAGCGCGTTGACGAGGAGGTCGAGCAGCCAGCTGCGCACGACCGAGCCGTGCCGCC
>JAHDHM010000081.1:6714-11294 GCA_020631315.1 Acidimicrobiales bacterium | reverse complement strand
ATCTCCCACCGCTCGACCCCGACGCCGTCCGCAAGGCCGTGCGGAGCATCTTCGACGGCATGGTCGAGTCGCCCCAGCCGGGATGAGCGTCAGAGCAGATCGATCGGGATCTCGTGCATCCCGGGGATCTGTTCGGGCATCGCGAGGGTCGCCTGGCCCTTCGCCGCCGCCTGCGACGACGCCATGATCGATCGGGTCAGCTCGCGAGCGATCGTCCGCAGGATCTCGCTCGGCGACTCGCCGCGGTTTGCCGCGTAGGCCTTGAAGGTCGCGACCTGGGCCAGGATCTCGTCCTGTGCGTTCCCGAACCCGAACGCCACGATGTTGGGCCGGTACTTGAAGCTCGGATCGATCAACTGCCGGAGCTTCGGCTCCCAGTTGCAGGCGCGATCGGGGAAGCCATCGGTGATGAAGAACACTGCCGGGCGGTAGATCTGCGCTCCGTTGGACTTGAACCATTCCATGTCGTGCGGGATCGCTCCGAGGAGGAAGTCGAAGGCCTTCTCGTAGTCCGTGCTGCCGTCCGCCACGAGGGTCGGCATGTGCTCGACGTCGAGAAGGTCGGACAGCGGAAGCACCATCTCGGCTTCGCTCGAGAACGTGATGATCGCGAAGCGTGCGATGTCACCGACGATCGGGTCCTCTTCCACCTCACGCTTCAGGAACGGCAACTCGGCGTTGATCGAGCCGATGGAACCCTTCATCGAGAGGCTGACATCCACCACGATGTAGAACGGGAAGACGGGGTAGCTGTCGTTCGCTCCTCCGGCGGCCGCCCGTTTGGTCGGCGCCGTCACGTCGTCGTAGTGGATCTGGTTTCGCGACACCGTCGCCATGTCGTCAGCGTTCGTCACAGGGGCTTCCTTCGGTTCTGGGGACGATGGCGGAGGGTTCTCCAGGGCGAAGTCGCTGTCGAGGCTGCGCTGAAGTGCGGAGGCGAACGACGCAGCCGACTTGATGCGGTCGGCGGGGTTCTTGGCCATCGCCGCTCGGATGGTCGCCGCCATCGTCGGCGGGACGGAGGCGGGGAGCATCTCGAACGGCGGATCGTCTTCCATGATCCGCCGCATCACCGAGGCTGGGCTCGAACTCTCGGTCCGGGTGCTGAACGGCGGAGCGCCGACGAGCAACGCGAACAGCATGGCCCCGAGCGCATACACGTCGACCTGCGGGCCGGGTTGTGCGTCCTCGAAGCGTTCGGGAGGCGCGAACGCCGGCGTCATCATCGATCCGCTGAGCGACGCCCCACCGCCCATGAAGACGGCAATGCCGAAGTCGGCCACATGCGGGACGCCGTTGCGATCGAGCAGGATGTTCGCCGGCTTGAGGTCAAGGTGCAGAACGCCCTGCTCGTGAGCGGCTTCGACGGCAGTCGCGACGGTCACCATGGCCTTCCCCGCGATCTTCGGATCGAGCGGCCCACCATCGTCGATCGCCTGCTGGAGCGACCCGGCGAGGAGTGGCATGACGAGGTAGGGCTCACCGTCGTCGGTTGCGCCGCTCGTGTAGACCGGGACGATGTTGGGGATCGTGCTGAGGCGCCCCATGGCGCGGCACTCCCGTTCGAACCGTCGCATCGTGTCGGGGTCGGACGCTGATCGCAGCACCTTGACCGCGACCGGGCGGTCGTGACGCTCGTCGAGCCCTCGCCAGACGTAGGCGTTCGCCCCCGCCCCGAGAGGTTCGAGGTCGATGAACTCCCCGACTCGCTTCGTCGACGGTGTCTCGGTCACGGCGTCGGAACCACGACCTGCACGTGCGTGGTCACAAACTCGCGATTCGAGGCGGACGCGCTCGAAGCTGTGAAGACCAACTCGAAGTCCGCCGCAGCGTCTCCGGAAACGGCACTCAGCGCAAGCTGGCCGGCCGGGAGACTCCGGAGTTCCCAAGTTCCTGCACCGGAGGGAGGCAGGAGGTCTCCCGCTCGGCTCAGCTGATCAAGGCCCATCGACGGGTCGCTGACCTTGACGACGACATCATCGGGAGGTTGGCGCATGAACCGAAGGATGAGATCGAACTCACCACCGGGTTGAACCTCTACCTGGCGAGTCCGCTCACCGACGTTGACGTCGAAGAAGACATCAACGTCAGGGGCCGGCGGGATCGAGTCGCCCACTCCGTCGCCAGCCCCGTCCCCAGAGCGGTCGGTATCGCTGCCCGTCTCACCCTCTGCGTCGGGCCCCCGCTCTGACGAGTCGAGAACCTCGCCTGGGCGTTGATCCTGCGCGTAGCCGACAGGCTCCGGAGCGATCGTGGTGGTGATGGCTGTGGAGGTCTCCAATGGCACCGTTTCGACCACCGCGAGGTCCTCCGATGAGGTCGTTTCGGAGGTCACCCAGAACCCGAGGAGGCCGAGTACCACAAGGCTCACGGCTGCTGCGATGCCGTCCGTCATGTCGCCCACCCCACTTCTGCCGATCACCGGCCAGCTCCCGATCGGCTTGGTACGGTACCGGCCGTGATGGGTGGCAGGCAAGAGCCCGAGACGTCCGACGAAGGTGCGACTACGGCAAGTCGCAACCCGGAGTTCCTCGGTTCGTTGATCAGACTGATTGCGGTGATCGGCGCTGGTGTGCTGGCGATCGGGCTCGGCAGGCTCGTCGACGCCGACTCCGATCAGGGCGATCTTCGGCGGTTCGTGGTGGTCGTGGCAGCGACCTCCGGACTGATCGTCGTGCAGCAGCTGGTCATGCAGGACCGCCGACTCGCACTGATGACCTCGACGATCACCGCACTGGCCTCGGCCGTGCTCGTCTACCTGACCGACGTCGGGGTCGAACCGGCGCTCGGCACGATCGTGCTCGCCGTGCTCCTCACCGCCGGTTGCGTGCTCATCGACGATCTCCCGACCGGCGTGCTCGCGTTCGCTCCGTGGTCCATGCTCGACGAGGCAGGGCGGATGTTGGGCGAGGGCGCCGAGGCTGTCGCACCGGTCGGCGCCGCAGCCATCGGCCTCACCGGAGCGGTCGCACTCGTGCATCGGCCCGACACGGTGAGCGCACCGTCGAGCCCGTCAGCAACGGTCGGCGGCACGGATCGGCTCCCCGACGAAACGATCGAGGCCAGCGTCACCGCGATGCATGTCGACGAACTCACAACGAGCCAACTGATCGACGACGACACCGCAGCAGCGTTCGAGGCGCTCCGCGCGTCAGACCATCCGACCATGCCGGTCGACGACCTCCGGCCCGACGGCCCGGACGTCGCTCGCAGCGCTCCGCCGCAGGCCAGCCCGACGTCGACGGCAGACCGAGAGCCTCTCGTCCTCGGTCAGCCGAGCCGAGCCGACGGCGCGGCGCCGGCGCTCCCGGTCACCCCGATCCCCTACACCGCTGGCTCCGAATCGGACCACTACGTCTCCGGCCCCTGGACGATCCAGGCACACAGCACGAGGGGCAGCAGCCACGCCCACGCCGGCGAGCCGCGACAGGACGCATTCGCGCTCACCACGTCGAGGAACGGGCGCTACCTCGTCGTGGCGGTGTCCGACGGCCTCGGCTCGGCCAAACACTCGAACTTCGGCAGCTACTGGGCGACACGCCTTGCCACCAGCTTCCTCGCCAACGATCTCGACGACGACCAAAGCGTCGCCGACGTCCTCGATCGACTGCCCGCACTGGTGTCGACCAAGCTCGAGGAGCTGCGTGGCGACATCATCGGGGCAGACGCCAACCAGATCGCGGCGACGCTCGTCGTCTGCGTCGTGCCGACCGACCGACCGGCTCCGGTCTGGCTCGCCCGGGTCGGCGACAGCGACGCGCTGGTCCTCACCCAGTCGGGAGCCTGGGCATCAGGGTTCGGTGGCGGCGACACATCGGCTATCGAGACCGGCACCACCGACGTCCTCCCTCACCATCCCGGCCGCGTCGAGACCCGCACGATCGACGGGTCGAAGATCAACGCACTCCTGATCGCCACCGACGGTGTGTCTCGAGTCGTCGAGAACAGCCCGGAACTCGTCGGACACGCCTTCGCCGAACTCCTCGCCGACCCCGTCGACGCGGCCGAGTTCCGCCGTGTCGTCGAGTTCCGCCGCCGCGGTGCACACGACGATCGCACCGTGGTCGCGCTGTGGCACCGGACCCGAGGCGGCTCCGCATGACCGGGACGCCGTCCAGCAGCGGAATCGACCCGCCGAGCGCACCGCCACCGGCCTCGATCATCACCTTGTCGGATCTCGACATCGGCGACGAGATCGGTTCGGGCGGACAGGCAGTCGTCCACCGAGTCGACGGGATTCGGCGTAAGGGGTTCGTCACGGGATCGAACGGCGAGAGCGCTGCGTTGCGTCCGGCCGGCGAGGCGCCGCTCCTCTACAAGGAGTACCGCGGCGTCCGGATCGAGCCGAGCGCACTCGACCGGCTGATCGGGTGGCGCCACGGCCTCGAGTCCCCCGATCGGGAACTTCTGGACGCAGCCACCAGCTGGCCGCAGAGCCGGGTGATCGACGGCTCGGCCACCGTCGGCGTCCTGATCCCCGAAGCCCCGAGCCACTTCACGATCGAGGTTCGGGGCAGCCGGAAGCTGAACGAAGTGCAGTATCTCGCTTTCGGAGATCGAGCGTCGAAGCTCGGGCTCGA
>JAHDHM010000081.1:0-6614 GCA_020631315.1 Acidimicrobiales bacterium | reverse complement strand
CCCGACGTGGACAGCGATCGTCTCGGCCTCGGGCTGCTCTTCTACCGCACCTACTTCCAGGTCCGCGGCAACTTCACCGGCGGCGAACTCGAACTCGAGATTCCCGCCGAGCCACGGATCAACAAGACCGTCGACCGGCTGCTCGCCGCCACCCTGCACGGCGGCGCCCCCAGATCGAGCGCCGAAGAGTGGCAACGAGTCCGCCACCTCCGCCCATTCCTCGAGTCGCTTGCGGACGGCAATCGCCAACCAACGTCGTCACGCTCCGGCCGACCCACGGTGCCGACCTACGGCAAGCGGCAGACCAGCGAACCGGCCGCAGCGTCCGCTCCGCCGACCTTCGATCCGACCGCTCCGCCCTCGGTGTACATGCCCGAACGCACGACGGCGCCGAAGCGCCGATCGCTCTCGAAGGGTCAACGCGTTGCCGTCTTCAGCCTGACTCTCGTGCTGATCGCCACCGTCGTCATCAGCATCGCGATCGCTGCGCAGGGTTCGTGATGGCGGGCTCGTCGTTCTCCGAGCTCGTGAGAGCCACGGCGTCCAACTCCCTGATCAGTGGCATCGTCGGCGGATCGATCGGCGGCTTCATCGGCGCCCAACAGTTCGCGATCATCGCCGACGCTCTGATCGGCGCCGAGGGCGACACGCGACTCGGGCTCCTCGTCGTGATCGTGCCGATCTTCGTCGGTATCGGCATCGTCGCATGGCCCGACCTGTCAGCGGGGCAGTTCGCATCTGCGGCACGTCGGAGTCTCGCTCCGGCGCTGCTCGCGCTCGCTGCCGGCTTCGTCGGTCTGCTCGCCGCCACGCCGATCTACGACTCGATGGCCACCGACTTCGAGAACCCTCCCCCATTCGCGATGGCCGTCGCCTTCGCGATCGTCGCTGGTCTGGTCGGTGGCGCCATCGGGGTGTCGCAGTCAACACGGAAGGCACTCCTCGGCGTCCTCGGCGGGCTCGGTGGCGGATTCTTCGGTGGGGCCTTGATCGCGGCCCTCGGGGGTGGCCGCAACGCGACCGTCGGGCAACTGCTCGTGTCGATTCCGATCGCGGCGGCACTCGTCGGAGGAGCGATCGGCGCAGCAGAGCGCGTCGCTCGACAGGTGTGGATCGAGATCGCCGACGGACCGCTCGGTGGACGAGAGATCATTCTCTACGGCGAACGGATCATGCTCGGCTCGGCGGAGACCGCGACCGTGTCGCTCGCCGATCCACTGCTCGAACCGGAACACTGCGAACTCCTGGTGACCGACACTCGGCTCGAGATCCGGAGCCTGACGCGGGCCGCACTCGTACGGGTCAACGACCGGCCTGTCCAAGTCGCGTCCGTCGGGTCCGACGACCTCATCGAGATCGGCGCCAGCTGGCTCAGGATCCATCGCTCGTGAATCGACCAACACATCGGAGGCCTGCCAGATGACGGATGACCGTCCCGAGCGCTATCCCGACATCGGTGCGCCGCGCCCGCCCGACATGAGCGGACCGCCACCGTTCGTTCCGCCGCAACCCGGCACGTCGACCTCTGGTTACGACGACGACCATCGGGCACCCACGCCACCTCCACCTGGGGTGACCCCCGTACCGCCGCTGCCAGCCGCTGGCGGGGGGATCCTCCAGCAGATCGGCGACATCGGCATCACGAACGACACCGTGATCACGCCGAACGGGAACGCGCCGCTCCGTGGGGCGGTCTGGATCGTCAGTGATCAGACGCGGACCGAGGAGAAGATCCCCGCGTATGCCATCGTGCTCGCAATCCTCTTCTTCCTCGCTTGCCTGCTCGGGCTGCTGTTCCTGCTGATCAAGGAGCGCAAGACCACTGGCTATGTGGAGGTCCGGGTGCAATCGGACCGGCTTCTGCACATGACCCAGATCCCCGTGAGCGACCCCGAGCAGGTGGCCCGCATCCGATCGGCGGTCGGCCACGCGCAGATGCTCTCACAGCGCTGAGGACGTCAGCGCGTGACGGCGCTGGGGTTCAGTCAGCGATCAATGACAGCGTGCGACCGCCGACGATCAGGTGATCGCCGCTGCGGAGGTTCACCGGTTGCCGAGGAGGCAGCGCAGCGGTCTGACCGTCCCGTAGCAGTGTCGTCCCGTTCGTCGACCCGAGGTCGAGCGCGACCGGGCCCGCCTCCTGCGGCACGATCACGACGTGATTGCGGCTGATGAGGCCTTCGTCGTCTTCGAGCACCACGGGCTCGGCGTCGCCGGTACCCGCTCCACCGGGCGCTCGCCCGAACACGAGACCGATGCCGAGAGGCCGTACCTCGCCGGTGTCGAGACGGATCGAGAACGAATCGGGACCGATCGCCGGCTGCCGCTCTGCTTCTTCATGCGTGGCATTCGGCACGGGGGCAACGACATCGGCCGAGCCGTCGGTGTGGCATGGCGACGGCTGCCCCGGTTCGACCTCTGCCGCGCCGATCGACCGCTCCCGGTCGGCGAAGAAGTCGAAGCGGTGTTCGAGACCGCTCATCGCGGACCCAACCGATCGAGCATGGACCCGTCGACGATGCCGACGGCGATGCAGTGCTCGACGAGGCGTCGACGACGGTCGACAGCGAGCGCCCCGTCCCGAGCCTTCAGGCCGGAGACGCCGGCCTTCGTCAGCTTGTCGCAGACGTTGTCGAGCTTCCGGTTGAACTTCGTCGTCGTCCAGCCGAGACGCCGGGCCGCGTCCTTCGTCTGCGGGATGTCGAGGGGAGCCTGTGGCTCACGGAGCTTCTGCTCCGCCAAGGCCAAGATCAGCTCGAGTTGACTGTCGGTCATGGGGAGGTCGGCGACCTGGATCGTCTCACCACCGCTCACGTCGAGCAGCGCGGTGTGACGGCGCGGGAACGGCGGACAGCGCACATCGACTTCGTAGACGGTCGGACCCGCCGCAAACCTCACGACCACGTTCGCACCCGGCAGCGCCTGATCGGAGCCGGGCATCAGCACGGCCTTCGAACGGGTGTCACGGTCGAAGACCTCGAGGGCAATGGTCGATCCGACGTTCGCCACCCACCAACGCCCATGGCGGGCGTCGAACCTCGCCATCACCCGATGCATGTAGGGGTTCTCGTCGATCGAGAGATCGGCCGACCGACCGAATGTGAACGCTGAACCGGCATCGACCTCATGGATCTCGCCGCAGAAGTCGACCGTCAGAGAACCCGTTTCCAACTCATGCACACCAATCACCCGGGGAACGCTCCGGTCACAGTAGGGCAACGAGCACCGAGGTCGCCACGAGTCACCCTTCATCCATCCGATCGCCCCCAGCCATGGGGAGTGCTCCCCATCCCCCTCAGCCCGATGGGCGTCGACACTGGCGATCGGGACGCACCCTGCGGTCATGGTTGCACGGTGGATCCTGCGTGCGATGATGCAGCCAGGACGGGTGTCGGGAGGTACGACGAGGTGACCGAGGACGTGTTCGACGACGATGTGACTCGACCCGTCACGCCCCGGCCTCCGACGTATCAGGCCCCGGCCTCCTCCGGCCGGTCGATCAGTGCACCGACGCCGCCCCCCGGGCGCACCGACACACCGAACGGCCCACCCCGCTTCGACCCGATCGACGACGATCACACGGTGGTGGTCCGCAAGACCTCACGTCCTTCCGCAGCGGCAGCCTCGGACCCCGGGGCCACGGCGTCCATCGACCTTCGAACACCGGCCGTCGACGCGCCCGGCCCCCCGGCGACAAGCGGGGTTCCGACACGCCCGCCGGTCCGCACGTCTGAGCCATGGCGACCGCCGGCCCGGCCAGCCCATTCGAGCGCCGATCGTGCCCGCGCCAGATCGGACGGTCTTCCGCTCGCGCTGATTGCCGCCGCGGCCGCTGCGATCGCCTTGGCGGTCTTCTTCATCGTCGTGTACCTGTTCGGCGGTTTCGGCGGAGAGATCTCCTTGTGACGGCGGCGTTCGACGACGAGATCACCCAGGCGTTCGACCTCAGCGCG
Organism: Acidimicrobiales bacterium; assembly: GCA_020631315.1. Next base: position 2,661 of record JAHDHM010000081.1, on the reverse strand, counting down.
CTGCAACGCCGCGTCGCCGTGAGCGACTGGGGCGTCGCCACGTCGATCGGACATCGGCGGATGGAGAACGAAGACGCGTGGGGGCACGATCGAGATCATCGCTTCGCGGTGGCCGACGGAATGGGAGGCACCGACGGTGGCCTCCTCGCCGCCGAGGCGGCGGTGCGCGAGTTCCTGACCATCGACCCCGCAACCGGCTGGGTGCCCCGGATGGTCGACCTGAACCGGCGGGTTGCCGAGCTCTGCGCCAGACAGGGATTCCCGTACGCCGGTTCGACCCTGGTCGGGTTGGAGGTCGAACCGACACGATGCGTCACCGTGCACATCGGGGACTCGCGGATCTATCGCCTTCGCGACCGGACCCTGCAGCTGCTCACCACGGACCACAATCTGAGGAATCTCCGCCGTGATGAAGGCCTCGACCCGGAGCAGACCGACGAGCGCGGCGCACCGCATGCGCTGACGTCGTGGATCGGGTCCCCGGGTGAGCCGGACCGCATCGACATCGGCACACTCTCGATCGAGACGGCGGACCGTGTGGTCCTCGTGACCGACGGTGTCTCGGGCCAGCTCAGCCCGGAACGAATCGAAGCGATCGTCGCCGACGGCATCACATGCCAGGACGCCGCCGACCGATTGGTCGCTGAGTCGGACGACGCCGGCGGGCGTGACAACTCGACAGCGCTCGTGGTCGAACTCGAGGTGCTCACATGACGCTCCGCATCACGCCCGGCGACGGTCTCATCACGAGAACCGATCGGTATCTCCTCTGGACTGCCGACGGCCGCCTCGACCTGCATGACCTCGTGGTCGACGCCGACGAGCACGCCTTCCGACAGCTGGGTGCAGCGGTGCTTCGCGCCGACTTCGATGCGCCGGCCTTCGCTGCCGTGGATCTCGTCCGAGGCGCCGCGATGGTCTTCGGTGAGGCGACCGTACTGACCGAGGAGGGTGAGCTCGATGCGTCGGCGTCGACCACCTGGATCGAGCAGCCGCTGTCGACGAGCCAGGGCGTTGTCGTCAACCCCGGCGCCGGCGATCGAGACCAGGGCACCGATCTCCGGCTCGGGACGGTGCGCGGCGCCGGGTTCGGCTTCGGCGAACTCGATGGCTCGGTCAACGAGCCAGTGGAGGCTACGCCTCGTGTCGCCGACGGTTCTCCGGACGGCGGCTCCACGCCCACACCGCCCATCGCGGGTGCAGCGAGTGAGCCAGATTTCGCTCCCCCACCGACGAGACCCGCAGACGACGAACTCCTCGTCGACCTGCTCGACGCGCCGTCGCCGACGGCTCCTCACGCCGAAGGGCCAGGTGCGGATCCCTTCGATGGCGATCTGACCGTCGTGGCGAAGATGGCCTCGAGTTCCGACACCCTCATCTGGGACGCCCCACCTCGCGCCATTCCCGACCTCCCGTCGTCGTTCTCAGACGACGACGCCTCGGACGCAGGATCGCCACCGGTTCGACCCCCGGGCCGACCCCGCCTCGCCGTGTCCGAACAGGACCAGGACGACCTCACCCCGGCGTCCCGCCGCAGAGCGTCGGTTCGCTTCGACGACGGCCAGGAGGCCGAGGTCGACACCGGGATCTTCGTCGGGCGGCACCCGACCAAACACGGATTGCCTGATGGCTACGCAGCGATCACGATTCGTAGCGAACACGTCTCGCGCGTGCACTGGGAGCTGAAGGTGCACGGCGGCGACATACTCGTCCGCGACCTCGGGTCGTCAAGCGGCCTGGTCCTCACCGCAGACGGCCTCGATCCGCTCGAGATCCCACGGGACGGCGAGGTCACACTCGGTGGCCCTGTGCGCCTCGAGTTCGCCGATCGATGGGCTGACATCGATCCGCGCTGAGGTCGTCGCAGTCTGCGCCCCAGAGCTCGTCACGTCACTCGCCGTAGTTGAGAACCGAGTCCAAGACGACCAGATCGCAGTCGACGACTTCCACGTCAGCGCCCTCGAACATCGAGGCTGATGCAACGAAGATGCGGAACTCATGTGACTCGCCTGGGGGAACAGCAGGGAACGCAGTCCCCTCCCGCTCAAGCACAGTTCCGTCGCTGAGCGTGGCGGAAACGTCCAGTTGATAGTGAGGAGACCACGTGTCGAGGCGATTCCGGAGCGAGCCCGTCAGAACCCACTGACGTTCCTGAATCGTTTCTCCGTCGACGACCGCTTGGCCGATCCGCTCCTGACAAAGTGATTCTTCGACGTCGTAGTCGGAGACTGGGATCATGACGCCTGGCACGAACTCGTCGCTGGCGCGGCCCGGTCGCCGGCTCACAGCATCGGTAGCGCAAGCGCTCACCACGACGAGGGCAGCAGCAAGCCTGGCGACGAGATACATGATCTTCACTGATCGACCTTTCGGACACTGATGTCGACGGCGACAGACGCCCCGCTACCCGTGTAGCCGGCCTCGGCCACATCGGTGAAGAAGCTCTCGAGAGGCTCTGGCGCGGGTTGTTCAAGATACGAGATGTAGTTGTTCTGATCATGCCCAAAGCCCGCGATACCGCCGTGGAACTCGGTGATCACGATGTCGTCGCCGAGTTGCCGTACCGATTCCTTCGTCCAATCGACGCTCTGGATGTTCGTGCCGTCGAGCTCGACCGTCGGGATTGGATCAACGAAGGGAACGGCGAAGTTGACCACGCCA
>JAHDHM010000080.1:2029-11336 GCA_020631315.1 Acidimicrobiales bacterium | reverse complement strand
GTCGTCCTCGATGGTGATCTCGGCTTCGGCGCCGCGGTCGCGGGCCGTGATGCTCAGCGTGCCCTTGCCCGGCTTGTGTTCGAGCCCGTGACGGATCGCGTTCTCGACGAGTGGCTGCACGCTGAGATACGGCAGCTTGACGGGAAGCACTTCGGGGACGACCTGGAGGACGATCTCGAACCGGTCACCGAATCTGGCCCGCTCGAGGTCCAGGTACTGCTCGACGAGGTGCAGCTCCTCCGACAGCGTCGTGAACTCGGCCTCGGTGCGAAACGACGACCGGAGGAACTCGGCGAACGAGGACAACAGCGCCCGCGCCTTGGCCGGGTCCCGGTGGATGAACCCGGCGATCGCGGTCAACGAGTTGTGGATGAAGTGCGGCGAGATCTGGGCGCGCAGCGCCCGCAGCTCGGCCACTGCGGACTGCTCACGCGCACGCTCTGCCTCGGCGGCGCTGAGCAGTGTCGAGCACAGCTCGGCATAGGCACCGAGACCGGCCAGTGTCGTCGAGCCGAACTCCGCTCCGATCACGTGGATGCTGCCGATCGCGACACCGTCGACGGTCAGCACTGCGCCCGCCATCGACGCCGATCCACGTGCGGCGACGGTTTCGTGAGTGGTGGCGCGTTCGTAGCGGCGACCGTCGATCAGCGCGCTGGTCTGCTCCAGGACCGCACCGTCGTCCACAGAGCTGCCATGCGTGGCCAGGACGCGTTCGACGTCGGTCACCGCCGCACCGTCGACGTCGAGGAGCTCGGCGACCTGTCCGGCGATGACGGAGGCCGACGTGGCCGACAAGCCGCTGTCGACGGCGGCGGCCAGGCGGTTCGAGAGCACCAGCGTGCGGACCGAAGCATCACGTGACTCCGACGTGGCGCCGGGCGAAGAGCGCTCGCGACGCCGGATCACGTCAGCACCCCGAGCAGGATCGGCAGGGTCAGCAGCGAGGCGAACGTGACGGCGACGACGTCGTTCGTGACGGCCTCCCGCTCGAGATCGAACTCCATCGCGATGAGGACACAGAACACCGCCGGCGGCATGGCGGACTGGATGATCACGACGGAGCGGGGATCGCCGGTCAGCCCGACCGCCGACGCGATGAGGGCAGCCGCGGCCGGGGCGACGGCCAGCTTGGCGACAGCCACGACGGCGGTCCGGCCGGTGAACCGCACCCTCTCCGAGCGCTGCAACTGCATGCCCAGTGTGTAGAGCATCACCGGGATGAGCGCAGGGCCGAGGAGACCGGTGCTGCGTTCGACCACGGTGGGCACCGAAAGGTCGCCTGCGTTCACCAGGATCGCCAGCGCGGCGGCGATCGGCATCGGCGAGACGAGCGCTCGCCGAATGGCCGTGACCGGCCCGTGTGTGGAGGATGCGGCGAAGGCCATGCCGGTCGTGATGCCGGCGATGTTGATGGTGATGAGCATCAGCCCGGCGACCTCCAAGGCTGCGTCCCCGAAGGCGAACACGCTGATGGCGATGCCGGCGTTCCCGACGTTGCCGAAGCCCGACATCATCCCGGCAGCTCGCCGCTCGGTGACGGGTCGCTTCGCCAGCGCTCCGACGCCCACGAGCACGGCGACGACGAAGCCACCGAAGCTGGCGATGGCGGCGTCGAACAGCACGTCGGAGGGCAGTGAGGTCGAGGTGAACACGTCGAAGACGAACGCGGGACCGATCACCCAGAAGGCGAGACGCGACAGCGACTCGATCTCGATGCCGAGCCGTCGGCCGGTGAGCGCGCCGATGCCGACGAGCAGGACCACCGGCCCGATCACGTCGATGAGCAGCTCCGCCACACCCATGTCCGTCAGTGTGACCGATGCCGGGTGTCGGAACGGCACCGACGGTCGCATCACGGCGACCGCTGAGCGGCGATGTGCCGGCCTCGGTTCTCTCGCTCCGGCGGCGGAAGGCAGAATCACTTTCATGGGTGTCAGCCAGATGTACGAGACCTTCCGCTCCGTCGTGCGGTTCAAGGAGCTGGAGCTGGACCCGGTCGCCCGCCGCCTGTCGAAGATCGCGGACGTGGCGGACTACCGGGCCGTGGCGAAGCGACGGCTGCCGGGTGGTGTGTTCGACTACATCGACGGCGGCGCGGAGGACGAGCGCACGCTCGCCCACAACTCAGGAGCGTTCGGCGGCTACGAGTTCCGGCCACGGGTGCTGCGCGACGTGTCGAACGTCGATCCGTCGGTCGAGCTCTTCGGCCGGTCGATGAACCTCCCCCTCGTCCGCCACGGGGTTCACGCGCATCGCCGACGGGCGAGCTGGCGGTCGCCCGCGCCGCGGCCCGGGCCGGCCTGTCGTACGGCTTGTCGACCATGGGCACACGGTCGATCGAGGAGGTCCGCGCGGTCGCCGAAGAACTCGGCGTCGACGCCGACCAGTGGTTCCAGGTGTACGTGTGGAAGGACAAGGAGCTCGTCGAGGAGATGCTGCAACGCGCCGCCGCGTCGAAGTACTCCACGATCACCATCACGGTCGACACCGCGCAGCTCGGTCGCCGTGAACGCGACGTACGCCGCGGCTTCTCGCTGCCGCCGAAGATCGGTCTGGAGACCATCGTCGACGGCGCGATTCATCCGGGCTGGACCATCGACTTCATCACCGCCGAACCGATCCAGTTCGCCAACATCACCGGCAAGAGCGTCGGAGACGGTTCCGACCCGGTGTCGCTGTCGGCCTACGTCAACTCGCAGTTCGATCCGGCCCTGTCGTGGGATCAGATCGGCTGGTTCCGCGAACGTTGGCCCGGCAACGTCGTGCTCAAAGGCGTGCAGACGGTCGAGGACGCCCTGTTGGCCGTCGAGCACGGTGTCGACGGGATCATGCTGTCGAATCACGGTGGACGTCAGCTCGACGACGCTCCCGCACCGATCGACCTCTTGCCTCGGGTCGTCGACGCGCTGGGCGGTCGTGACGAGCGGTCGGTCGAGGTCATGGTCGACGGCGGCGTGCGACGCGGCAGCGACGTCGTGAAGGCGATGGCGATGGGCGCGTCAGCCTGTTGCATCGGCCGGCCGTATCTCTACGCGTTGGGCGCCGCCGGTGAACGCGGCGTCGACCACCTGTTGGACTTCTTCGACACGGGAGTGCGACGCACCATGGCGCTGGTCGGAGCCCGCACGATCGACGAGCTCGTCCCCGAGATGGTCACGCCGATCGGACGCTGAGGCCCTCGCCGGCCGCCGGGCCACTCACGCCGAGCGAGCGGCAGATCGCCGCCGACAGATCGGCCCGGTTCATCGTGTAGAGGTGCAGTGACGTGATGCCGTGCTCGGCGAGGCGTCGGCACTGCTCGACAGCGAGGGTGGTGGCCACCATCGACCGGATCTCGGGCGTGTCGTCGAGGCCGTCGAACAGGTCGGCCATCCACGTCGGGATCACGGTGCCGCACCGTCCTGCGAAGCCGGAGATCTTGGTGAAGTTGGTGACGGGCATGATCCCGGGCACGATCGGTGAGTCGATGCCGTGGGCACGCGCCGCCTCGTGGAACCGCAGGAACGCGTCGGTGTCGAAGAAGAACTGGGTGAGTGCCTCGTCGGCACCTGCGTCGAACTTCGCCGCCAGATTGTCGAGGTCCGAGGCAGCCGACGCAGCCTTCGGGTGGATCTCGGGATAGGCCGCCACCGAGATGCGCCAGGTGTCGCCGTCGGGGCGGGCACGCAGACCCGCGACGAGGTCAGCGGCGGTGCGATACCCGTCAGGATGTACCCCACCCTCGGCGGCACCTTGAGGTGCGTCGCCACGCAACGCCACGATGTGGCGCACGCCGGCGGCCGCGTAGGCGTCGACGACTTCGTGGATCTCGTCCTTCGATGCGCCGACGCAGGTGAGGTGACCTGCGATCGGTGAACCGGCGACCGGGCCGAGGGCCTCGATGGTGCGCAGGGTTCGCTCCTGGGTGGAGCCACCGGCGCCGTAGGTCACCGACACGAACCGAGGCGATGCCGCCGAGAGCGTCCCTGCGGTGGAGCGCAGCTGCTCGAGACCCTCGTCGGTGTTGGCCGGGAAGTACTCGAACGAGACCTCCAGGGGACGCAGCGGGGTGGCAGGCCAGGGCCGACGCTCGAGGCGCTCGGCGAGACTCGGATCGATGTGTCCGTTGGTGGTGGTCATGCGACGTCCTCCCGGTGGGATGTCGAGCGGTTGAGGCGGGCGCGTGCGGCCCGGACGGGCTGCAGCGGTGAGGCGAGGCTGGGCCAACGCACGGCGCTCCACAGCACCGTGGTGAGGCCATCGGGTCCGACGCCGTCGCGATCGAGACGGGTGATGCCGTCCGATTCGAGGTCGGCGGCCTCGAACCACGCTGCGACGTCGGTGTCGGTGAAGCCGAGGCGGCGGTGTGCGAAGTCGGTGCGCAGTTCGTCGCGTGAGTGCGGTGCGAAGTCGACCAACACGAGGCGGCCACCGGTGCGCAGGGTCCGTGCGACCTGCTGGATGGCGCTCTCGGGGTCGTCGAGGAAGTGCAGGACGTGGTGCAGGATCGCCACGTCGAACGAGCCGGGCTCGAGGTCGAGGTCGTAGACGTCGCCGTGGCGGACACGACAGTTGCGGTGGCCGGCCTCGTCGAGGCGGGATCGGGCCACGTGGAGCATCTGCCGGCTGTCGTCGATGCCGACGCCCTCCTCCACGTGGGGTGCGAAGACCTCGAGCATCCGGCCGGTGCCGGTGCCGATGTCGAGGATGCGGCCGATGGGCGCCTGCGGGTCGATGCGGGCTGCGGTCAGTACGGCTCGCTCGACTTCGTCTTCGTCCACGTGGAGGCCACGGACCCGGTCCCAGTCACGGGCGTTGGCCTCGAAGTAGTTGCTGGCCTGTTCACGACGAGCCGAGCGGACCTCGTCGAGGCGCTGGCGGTCACGCTGGATCGTGGGATCGTCGTGGTCGAGCATCGACAGTGCGGCGTCGACCAGACCACGGCCGTGACCCTCGCCGGCGAGGCGGTAGAAGACGCTGGTGCCCTCGGTCTGGCGGTCGAGGACGCCGGCGTCGACGAGGAGCTTGAGATGTCGGCTCGTGCGGGGCTGGGACTGTCCGATGACGGTGCAGAGCTCGGAGACGGTCAGCTCGACGACGTCGAGCGCGGCGACGAGGCGCAGGCGACTGGGGTCACCCAGTGCCTTGAGCCCCGTGACGAGGTCATCCGTGTACGCCGTTGCCGTGTTCATCCACATATAAAGATATGTGGATATTCGGATCCGTCAAGCGCGACCTTGAGAACTTCTCACCTCAGCACGGCTCACACACCTGCGAGGCGGCGCTGACGCTCCAGCACGAGGAGCAAGGCGCCGACGATCATCGCCACCGTCGCCGGGTACCAGATGCCGTTGGTGCCACCCGTCGCCGGGAGCTCTCCGCCGCCGGGACCTGACGCGGCGAGTGCGACCCGGGCGATGTCGTGATCGTCCTCGTCGCCGCCGCCATTGAGGATTTCGTCGTCCGTCGCCGTCTCGCCGTTCGTGGCGTCAGGCGTCGAATCGACATCGGCGAAGGCCACACCGCGCACGTCGAGCAGCGTCGCCCCGTCGGCGTCGATCGGACGGGCGGCAGCGATCTCGGCCAGGTTGAGCATCTCGGTGGAGTCGCCGTTGACCGTGAACGAGATCGTGACGCTGGTCGTCTCTCCCGGTTCGAGCACCACGCCGGTCAGGGTCCGTCGTGCAGTGGACCCATCACTCGTCCAGGCATTGTCGGCGAGCGTGAGTCCGGCCGGCACGTAGTCGACGAGGTCGATGTCGGTCGCGGTCACGTTGCCCTGGTTGAACACGGTGAGGGTGAACGAGACCGTGTCACCGGCAGCGACGACTGCCGAGTTCCCGCCGGTGGTGAGCTGCTTGCGCAATGCGAGGTCGAACGACGGGCGCCAGAACCCGAAGTCGATGGTGAGATCGGACCGGTCGTCGGGGGTCACGGCATCGTTCGACGGATCCTCTCCGAGCGGCTCGCCGTCGCCCAGCACCACCGGACCGGAGCAGACGTAGCCGTCCGGCCGGTGTGCACCGTTGTCGTCCAGGTCACCGACCGAACCCGTCGCAGCGGCCCCCGTCGACGAGAGCATGCCCTCGAGCGGACCGTCCACGTCCCACTCCATCGGAGGAATGCAGACGACGTAGGTGCCCGGCGCCAGTCCGTCGAACAGGTAGAGCCCGGCGGCATCCGTGCCGTCCGTGGCGAGGGCGTCGTCGACCGTCAGATCGCCGTTCATATCGAGGTCGTCGGGCAGGCCGTCGCTGTCGTCGTCGGCGAAGAGCTCCATCCAGACGTTCGCGATCGGTGCCTCGCCGGCGTCGATGGTGCCGGAGTCGTCGGCGTCGAACCAGACGAGGTTGCCGAGGCTGTGGGTGTCGAGGGTGACGATCTCGGCGTCGTGGTCGTCGCAGGCGTCGCCCGGTCCGTCGACGTCGACGCTCGCATCGTCGTGATCGTCCCAGCCGTCGGCGCAGCCGTGCACCGTCGGGTCGGAGTCGACGTCGGCGCCGCTGTCGGCGGTGATCCAGACGTCGTTGCGGAACGAGACCTGAGTGGCGTCGACGATGTCGACGACGAGATCGAACGACCGTGTCGCTCCTGCGGCCAGGTCGGTGAAGGTCCACGCGACGGCGTCACGGCTGGTGCCGGGTACGACGTCGGTCGCTGTCGCGGGAACCGCAGCCACCCCGCTCGTGTCGGACGCGTAGGCCGTGCCCTCGGGCAGCACGTCGGTGATGGTGTGTGCACCGGCAGCAACGGTCCCCTGGTTGGCGACCGTGACCGTGTACCGCAGCTGATCGGTGCCAGGAGCGGTGGCGGACACCGTCTTCACCACGGCGAGGTCGTACTCGGGTGGGGTGAAGCACAGTCCTGCGATGTATGCGGAGAGCCCGCCGTGGAAGACGGTGTTGGTGGGGCTCGCGGTCTCGGGATCGGTGACCGGGCTGCCGTACAGGTCCCACTGGAGGGTGTCGCCGACGGCACCGGCCCAGTCGAGGATGGTCCAGTCACGATCCTCGAAGGCACCGACCGACACGTAGGAGCTGCGCGCCTCGTTGTAGGCCGTGTCGTTGGCGGTGCCGAAGTCGCCGGTGTCGAGCTCGATGATCGGCGTCGAGCCGAGACCGGTGATGCCGTCGGCGAGGTTCGTGTCGGTGACCGTCACGTCCGGGTCGACATGACCGGGTGCGACCCGGGTTCCCGCCGTGCCGCCGGAACGCAGGACGAACTCGGCGACGCCCTGGGGGTGTACTGCGAAGTCACGCTGACCACCCATCAGCACGCGCTCGAGCTCGATGGGTGCAGCAGTCGTCGTACCGGCCCACAGGAACTCGAACGTGGCGGTTCCTCGACCGTCGGTCATCGGGAAGTAGCGGATCACTCCGTCCGCACCGCCGACAGCGGCCGCGGCGAGATCGAGGTCGGTGAAGTCCGGCGTTGCTCCGGGGTCGAGGAGCACACCGTCGTGTGCGTTCGTCCAGGTGATCCGCAGGTCGAGGACGCCCCCGGCGACACCGGTCAGTGTGCGCACCTCACCGTCGGCCAAGTCCTCGTCGACGCCCTCGGTGCCGAGGTCACCTGAACCGGCGGGCGCGCTGCCTGCCTCGTACGCGCTCAGGTCGATGCACGTCGTGACAGGAGCGGCGCCGACCACCTCGCCGATGGTGGCGAGCGGAATCCACGCGACGACGCCGAGTGTGACGGCGACGGTGAGACGGACGAGCCGACCGCTGCGCCGACGTCGACGCGGTGTGCTCGCATCAGGGGACGCGGGCTGAGCGAGGTGGGTGGCGGAGTGATCGCACATACCAGCGAGAGAACACCACACGAACCCTCATCGCGCGCGCATGCTCGCGTCGATTTCGGGCCTGTGTCACGGACCGCGCGAAGGGTTCTGCGCTACGTGGCGGGTCGGTGACGCCGAGTGAGCACGGCCATCTCCACGGCCGCCTGTGCGGCTTCCTCAGCCACGTTGTGTCCGCCTGGTCCTTGGCTGCGTGCGTGGGCCTGGGCCTCGTTCTCGACCGTCACCACACCGAAGCCGATCGGCACGCCCTCGTCGAGTTGCACTCGGGAGATGCCCTCTGCAGCTCCTTCGGACACCAGCTCGTAGTGAGTGGTCTCGCCCCGGATCACCGCGCCGACCGCGACGACGAGGTCGACGGTGCCGCCGCGGATGATCTGCTGGCACGCGTACGGCAGCTCGAACGCTCCCGGCGCCCACTCGGTGTCGAGCACCGTGACGCCGAGGTCGCGCAGGCCACGCTCGGCACCTTCGGTGAGGGCGGTCACGATCTCGTCGTTCCATCGTGTCCGGACGACCACGCCACGAAGGCCGCTGCCGTCGAGCCAGTCGGGTACGAGCGAACGATTGTCTCCACTGGCCATCGGCTCAGAAGGTAACCGACGTGTGCCAGCTCAGGCGACGAGCTCTTTGCCGGCCGCCTCGCGTACGAAGTTGCGAACACGGCGACGGACCTTCTCGACACCCAGGTAGATCACCGGGAAGGCGACGAGCACCGTGATCGTCGAGCTGACGAGACCGCCGATGAGGGTGAAGCTGAGCGCCTCCCAGAACGGATCCGACAGCGCGAGGGGCAACAGGCCGACGACGGTGGTGATCGTGGTGGCGACCAATGGACGTGCTCGACGCGACACCGCCCGGGCGATTGCCTCGGCCGGGATGAGCCCGTCGCGTCGACCCTGGTTGGCCGAGTCGATGAGCAGGATCGTGTTGTTGACCACCACGCCGATGAGCGCGATGAAGCCGACCATCACGAAGAAGCTCAACGAGTTGTCGCTCCACAGCAGGATGCTGAACACGCCGAGGAAGCTGAACGGGATGGCCAGCAGGATCAGCATCGGCTGGACCACCGAGCGGAACTGGATCACCAGGAGCAGGAACATCAGCGCCAATGCGACCATGAAGGCGACGCCCAGCGAGGCGAAGTCGTCCTCGTTGTCCGACTGCTGACCGAAGTCGAACTGCAGCGCATCGGGCGCCAGGCCACGGCCGGCGATCTCGGCCTCGGGGAACAGGTCCTGCACCAGCGTCTCGGTCGCGTTCAGGTTGTTCGTCGTGTCGTCGGTCGAGAAGCTCGCCCGGAGCTCGATGATCTGCTGACCGTCGAAGCGGACGACCTCGCCGGCCGTCGAGATGAGTGTCTCGACGATCACCGTCGTGTCGCCGGTCTTGTCGAGCGTCACCCCGGCGATGCCCGCAGCGATGTCAGCGGCGAGCTGTTCACCGGCGGCGACCTCGTCGTCGGCCACCTGGATCTGGACGGCGAAGGGGAAGTCGTCGACCGGTGGGCCGTTCTCGAGTGGGCTC
>JAHDHM010000080.1:0-2019 GCA_020631315.1 Acidimicrobiales bacterium | reverse complement strand
GCTCACCGGCGGCGACCTCGTCGTCGGCCACTCTGTACGTCGAAGGGGAAGTCGTCGACCGGTGTAGTGGGCTCGAGGAGATGCGGACGCCCTCGAGCGTCGACGTGGCCTCCTCGATCTGCTCTGCGAACTCCGGTGAGGTGGTCGAGCGGTCGTCGAAGGGCGTCAGGTCGATGAAGGTGAACGTCAGCCGCTCGTTGCCACGGACGTACTGGGCACGGACGAGGTCGTCGCCGAGCACGGACAGCACTGCGTCGTCGATGTCGGTGGCGATCGCCTGCGCCTCCTCGATCGTGGTGCCGGGGTCGAAGTCGGCGGTCACCTGGAGTCCGATCGAGTCCTTCGTCGGCGGCACGATGTTGAAGCCGACGCGACCCGCGAGACCGATGGCGGAGGCGATCGACACGAGGGCGAAGAGCAGCAGGCCGACGCCGACGGCCCAACCCTTCGGGCCGTTGCCTGCGGGATAGGCGGCGAGGCGACCGAGGGCAGCTGCGCCACGGTTCTCGGCGCGGATGATCGGGTTCGACGGCGGCGCACCACGCAAGAGGAACGCTCGGGCGATCGCCGGGATGAACGTGACCGAGAACAGGAACGACAGCAGCAGGGTGATGATCACGGTCGCCGGGATGGCGCGGATGAACTCGCCGAGCACGCCACCCACGAACAGCATCGGGGCGAACACGAGGACCGTGGTGAGCGTTCCGGAGAACGAGGCGCTGCCCACCTGCTGGACAGCCGAGCCGACGACCTCCACGGGGTCGTCGGACTCGGATCTGCTCGCGTCGATCGACTCGCTGATCACGATGGCGTCGTCGACGAGCAGACCGAGGGTGAGGATCAGACCGAACAGCGTGATCGTGTTCAACGAGTAGCCGGTGAGCCAGAGGCCGATGAGTGCGGCGAGCATGACCGTCGCCATGAAGGCGGCGGTCACGATCGATACCCGCCAACCGATCAGCAGCAGCGACACGATGGCCACGGCGACGAGGCCGGTGAAGAGGTTGCCGGTCAACGAGCTCAGCTGGTTGCGGATGTCGGTGGCGAAGTCCGCCGTCACCTCGGCTCGGAAACCAGCCGGAACGTCGAGTCCGGCGAGCGTCGCGTTGACGGAGTCGGAGAACTCGAGCACGTCGAGGTCGGCGGCTTCAGCACGGACGAGGCCGATCGCGACACCGTTGTCGAAGCTGTCGGTGTCGTCGTAGGCGACTCGGGTGAAGCGGGTCAGGCGAGTCTCGTTCTCACCGGTGGCGGGGTTCACGCCCTCGGTCAGCAGCTCCCGCACCTCGGCTCGCTCGATGTCGGGCGATGCCTGGAGCCCCGCGGCGAGCTCCGCGGCGACCGCCTCGAGCTCCAGGGCGGTGGTGTCCTGCCCACCCGACACCGAGACCAGCACGTCGTAGACCTCGACGAACTTGGTCGCGTCGAGAGCACGAACCGTGACATCGGCGCTCTCGGCGACGCCGGAGCCCGGGTTGGCGGCTTCGAGCAGTGCCGCACCTTCGGGTGACGAGAACTCGTCGTCGAACTCGACGACGATGGCGAACGAGTTGTCCTGCGAGAACGACTGCACCTCGGCGACACCCGGGATCGCCGAATAGGCGTCGGTCAGCGGGACCGCGACGTCGGCGTCGACCTGCTCCGGATCGTCGACGAAGTAGGTGCCGCTGACGACCGCGATCGGCAGGTTGACCGGCGGGAAACCCTCCCGTGCCAGCCCGACGAACCAGGCGAGGCCGCCGAGCACGAGGACGCCGATCCACACGCCGATCGTCACCTGCCAGCGATTGGCTGCGGCACGTGCCAACCGCGCGACAGGCGAGGTGGCCTGTCGGAGAGTGCGTACGTCGGAGTTCACCGGTTCAGTCACGCCCGCAGTCAACAACAGCTGCCCGCGTCATCATCCGACATCACAGGTGACATCGGTAACAGGGCTGTGCTGGTCCAGCTCGCTCCCGCTCGCTGCTGGGCTGGTCCAGCTCGCTCCCGCTCGCTTCAGGACTCGGCTGGGTTCAGGTC
>JAHDHM010000079.1 GCA_020631315.1 Acidimicrobiales bacterium | reverse complement strand
TCGAACCGAGATGGTTCGCGATGTTGTAGGTCAGCTGGACGACACGGATCCCGACATCGGCGAAGATGCCGGCCATCTCGGGGTCGTCGCCGAGCATCGAGCTGTTCTGGAAGCCCATGACGATCGCCAGCACACCGTCGGCCTTCGCCTGTTCGATCTCGTCGATGGTGCGGGTGATGCGGATGACGTCGCTGTTGACCCGGCACAGATGACGGAAGGCGCCGATGCGCGTCATCGCGCCGGCGAGGTCCTCCCACACACCGACCGTGGCGTGGACGACATCGACGCCACCCGAGCGGACCTCGTCGATGACCGGGCGGGTCCAGTTGTTGATCTGCAGTCCGTCGACGATCACGTGCTGATTCTCGTTCTGCTCAGGAAGCCGGGCGTGCCGGGAGTGCCCACTCGTCGGTCATGCTGAGGCCGAGGTCGGCGAAGCGTGGGGCGCCCTGGTTGAGGGTGACTCGCAGCCAGTCGGTGGACTTCGGCGTGAAGTCGTCCATGCCGTACATCGCCAGTTGGAAGCGCTGCAGCTGCAACGGCAGGTAGTCGGCTGCGCACGGGTTGTCGCGTGGCTCGCTGTAGCGACCTCGGTGGTTCTGGACGCGTCGCACGGCCAGCCGGTGGACAGGCCAGTCCATGAGCAGCTCGCCGACGGTCAGGGCCGGGTCGAGCGCGTCGAGGGTGACGCGGAGCCGGTGGACGCGCAGCGCGACGTCGATCGCGACATCTCTGCCTTCGGGGTCCAGCCGGTCCCGGCGCACTCGGCGCGGTTCTTCGGTGTTGTCGCTGATGACCCACCAGAACGTGTCGGCGTCGGGATGGTCGAGCGCCAGGTCGTCGAGCCATGCGTAGTGCCCGTCGATCGTTGTGGCCAGCTCGCCGACCGGCATCGTCAGATCGAGCCGTTGCCGTTCGTCGGCGACGAAGAGCTGATCGAACAGGTCGTCGTCACCGTCGTGCAGCTCGACCAGCAGCGACACCGCCAGCTCCTGCGCTTCGACGCCGAGTGTCGTGCCGCGTGTGTAGAACGCGTCGAACGGGTTCGGTTCGTCGGCGACCTCGGCCCATGCAGCCCGGAGTTGCTCGACGACCGGGACGAGCTGGGTGGGGCTGAGGAACGGTGTGCAGTCGCGGTCGGTGCCGTTCGCGACGTGCGCCGCGGCACGCTCGAGCCAACGCTCCAACGTCGCCCGGCGCTCGGGCGTCGAGGGAAGCGCCCGCACCTCGGCGAGCGCGAGTTCGCGCACACCGCACCAGGCATGGATGACGTCGGGGTGGTGGAAGGCGTACGGGACGAGACCGAGTCCGGTCGCGTTGCCGAGTCCGAAGAAGCGTCGCCACTCGTCGTCGAACGCGACGGCGGCGTCGCCGCCCTTGGCCCTGGCGCAGTGTTCGACCACGTCGTAGGACAGTTCACGGAAGCACCACGAGGCGACGAACTGCGCTCGGTACGGCGCTCGAAGCGGGTGCTCGTCGTCGTAGCCCTCGAACGAACGCATCCCGTACTTGCCGTTGGCGTAGAAGGCCGTCGACCGCATGATGTAGCCGGCATCGCCGACCTTGTCCGCCTCGGGCTGGAGCCCTGCGGCGAGACGTTCGACGAGATAGTCGAAGAACCGGACGCTGCGGTTGCCACGGGTGAGCACCAAGACCGACGAGTCGAGGCGCGCCGACTCCTGGCCGGGAGCCAGACGGCACAACCGGTCGAGCCGCTCGCCGCGCACCTCACCCTCGGCGAGGACGGCGGCGATCTCCCAACGGTCGGCGATCACCCTGTCCGTGTGGTCGGCCTCGTCGATCGTGGTCGTCACGGCCACGAAGCTGAACAGGTGGGTGCCGGTGTCGATCTCGTAGACGCTGCGGCCTCGGCCGTCGTCGTCCAACTCCTGCACGGCGAGGCGGGCGGTCCAGCCGTCGGCCGCAGCACGTCGCAGCATCGTCCGGTTGAAGCTGTAGCGGGTGAGGCGGGCGGCGCCCATCACGGCGGGGTCCAGGACCACCTCGGGGGCGCGCACTCGTTCCTCGGCGTCGAGCAGCCGATCGAGCAGCGATGGCGCGTTGGTGCTGGTCGCCATCGGCCCCTCCTGCTCGGCGGAACCCCGAACTCTAGGGCAGGGTGCCTCGGTCGTAGGATCCTCGGCGATGTCTCGCCGACTCGTCGACCTCAGCCACACGATCAGCTCGGGCATGCAGACCTATCCCGGTCTGCCGACGCCCGAGGTCGAGGTCCACCTGAGCCGGGAGGCGGCCGAGGAGGCCTACGGGCCGGGTGTGACCTTCGAGATCGGCATGGTGCACCTGTGCACCAACACCGGGACGTACCTCGACGTGCCGTACCACCGCTTCGCCGACGGTCACGACCTGACCGGACTCGCGCTCGAACGGGTCGCCGACGTGCCGGCGGTGTGTCTTGATCGGGTGGGGGAGCGCTCGATCGACCTGGCCGACTTCGACGTCGCGGGTCACCGGGGCACGGCCGTGCTCATCCGCACCGACCACGGCGAACGCTTCGGGACCGACGACTACTTCGTCGACCACCCGTTCCTCACCGAGAACGCAGCGCGTCGCCTGGTCGCCGCCGGTGTCGCCTGCGTCGGCATCGACTCGCTCAACATCGACAGCACCGACGACGCCCAGCGACCGGTGCACACGACGCTGCTGCGCGCCGGCATCCCGATCGTCGAACACCTCCGCGGGCTCGACCAACTGCCCGCCGGCGGGTTCACGTTCACCGCCGTGCCGCCCAAGCTCGAAGGCGCCGGCACCTTCACCGTCCGGGCCTACGCGACGGTGCCCGAGGCCGGCTGAACTACCGACCGTGGTTGCTCGTCGGAGCGAGCCCTCAGCCCGTGACGGTCGCGACCGGCAGCGACCAGTGCGAGGTGTCGATGTCGACGCCGAGGCCGGGGCCGTCGAGCAGCGCGATGCGTCCGTGCTCGACCGTGATCGGTGTGGACTGCACCGGGTAGTTCTCGGTCGTGTACGGCGCCGAGATCCACGAACCCTCGTAGAGGTCCGGGTCGAGGGTGGCGCCCATCTGAGTGATGGCCGACGCGACGAGGTCGCCGCCCCAGGTGTCGTCGACGGTCATCGGCAACCGCATGGCGTCGCAGATGTCGCGCACGGCACGCAGCTTGGTGAGGCCGCCGACGCGTGAGAGCTTCATGCCGAATCCCTGGGCGATGCCCTGGCCGGCGATGCGCACGATCGTCGCCACGTCGGTCGTCGACTCGTCCAGGAACACCGGATGGGCCACGCGGCCGACGAGGTCCCGATGCTCGTCGAGGGTGGCGCAGGGCTGCTCGAGCGCCAGCGGGATGTCACGGCAGGCGATGCTGAACTCCATCGCGTCGCGCATCGTCCAGCCCCGGTTGGCATCGGCGAGCAACCTGACCGTCGGCGGAACGGCGGCGGCGATGCCGCGCATGCAGGCGATGTCGTCGGCGAGTGGCCGTCCGCCGGTCTTGAGCTGCAGGCGTTCGTAGCCGACCTCGACCAACGACACGGCCTTGGCGACGGTCTCCTCGACCGACGCGGGCATGAGCCCCCAGTAGGTCGGTACGGAGGTGGCATCGGTGCCGCCGAGCAGGTCGACGACGCGACGGTCGAGCAGCTTTCCCGTGACGTCCCAGCACGCCAGGTCGATTGCCGACTTGGCGTAGTTGTGCCCGACGAGCGCAGCGTCCATGTGTCGGTTGACCAGCGTGGTCTGCGTCGGGTCGAGACCGATCACCGTCGGCGCGAGCTCGAGGATGGCGGCGGCTGCACCGTCCGCGAACTCCGCCTGGTAGGCCGGGCCGAGGGGGCAGACCTCGCCGAAGCCGACGGCGCCTCGGTCGGTGCGCAGCTCCACCACCCACGAGACGAGGGTCTCGACGGTGGACGTGGACATCTCGTACTCACCGCCTGCGACGGGCAGCTCGTGACGGTGCAGCAGGAGTTCGGTGATCGTGGCCGTCGACATCGCCGGGAACCTAGTCCGAGTGGCTGGGCGCGATCTCGTGGCCGTGTGACTGCGCCACCGCGATCAGATGCCGGAGCGGGACTGGCTGCCGTCGACAGTGAGGCAGGCGCCGGTGATGAGGCTCGCTCGCTCCGATGCGAGGAACGTGACGACGTCGGCGACCTCCTCGGCGGTGCCGAAGCGGCCGAGTGGGAGGTTCGCTTCGATGAAGCGCGACATCCCCTCGGGGTCCTGCTCGAGGTAGCGCGCCCAGGTGCTCTCGGGATGGGCGATCGAGCCGGGAGCCACGGAGTTCACCCGCACGCCGGTCGGGGCCAGCTCGAGGGCCATCACCTTGGCCGCGCTGATCATCGCCGCCTTCGACGTCGTGTACGCCGCTCGGCCGGCGCCACCCGTCTCGCGTCCGAAGATCGAGGCGATGAACACGATCGAGCCGCTCTGCTGTTCGACGAGGTGGGGCACGGCGGCGCGTGTGAGGCGCATCGAGGACAACAGGTTGAGGTCGAGGATCTCGACCCATTCGTCGTCGGTCAGCTCGGCGGCGGCGCCCTTCAGGTTGCCGCCGATGTTGTTGACGACGATGTCCACGCCACCGAAGTGGTCGAGGGTCCGCGCCACCAGACGGTCGCCCGCTCCGGCGTCGGTGAGATCGTCGGCCACGCCGATCACGTCGAGGTCGTCGGCTCGCATCGCCGCCGCCGTGTCCTCGACCTCGTCGGCGTTGCGGGCGCAGATCACGACGCGTGCGCCCTCGGTCGCAAGGGTCCTGGCGATCGAGCGGCCGATGCCCTTGCTGCCGCCGGCCACGATGGCGACCTTGTTGTCGATGCCCAGATCCATGTTCGTCCTCGTCGATTCGTCGAAGTGCGACTGCGTCATCGGCGCCGTGTCGGTGGACCCAGCGCCGCCGTTCGCCACGGAGAGTAGTTGACGTATACAGTGCGTGGCCGTGGCGGCACCACATCCGAGCGCACTGAGGGTGCAGAACCAATGAAACGCATCATGGTCGCCGGCGGTGGTGGTTCCCCGTCGGCCAACTTCATCCGATCGCTGCGTGCCAGCAGCGAGCCGATGTACCTCGTCGCCACCGACGCAGACGAGTACTCGCTCCAGCGCGCCGAGACCGACGAGCACTACCTCGTGCCGAGCGCCAGGGACGCGAGCTACATCCCGGTGCTGAACGAGATCATCCGCCGCGAGGGCATCGAGTTCGTCCACGCCCAGAACGACGTCGAGATCGAGGTCCTGTCGGCCCGCCGCGACGAGCTGGCCGCGCCGATGTTCCTGCCGGACGCCGAGACCGTGCGCGTCTGCCAGGACAAGTTCGTGTCGTTCGCCAAGTGGCAAGCCGCGGGCATCAAGGTGCCCGACACCGTCCTGATCGATCGCGACACCGACCTGCAGGAGCTGCTCGATCGCTTCGGCGGTGCGATGTGGGTCCGCGCCATCTCGGGCGCAGGTGGTCGTGGTTCGCTGGCCGTGGACTCCGTCGAGCTCGCCAAGAGCTGGCTCGACCATCAGCAGCTCGTCGGCAACGGCGCCTGGGACGGCAACTTCACGGCGGCCGAACTGCTCGAGCCCCAGACCGTCACCTGGATGTCGCTGTGGCACGAGGGCGAACTGGTCGTCGCGCAGGGACGTGAGCGCCTGCGCTGGGAGCTGTCTCGCATCGCGCCGAGCGGTGTCACCGGCGTGACGGGTGTCGGCCAGACCCACGCCGATCCGCACCTCGACGAGGTCGCGCAGGCGGCCGTGCTGGCGATCGACTCACGGCCACACGGCTTGTTCGGCGTCGACATGGCCTACGACCGCAACCGTGTTCCTCAGCCGACCGAGATCAACATCGGGCGGTTCTTCACCACCCACGAGTTCTTCACGGCCCTCGGCGTGAACATGCCCCACATGTTCGTGCAGCTGGCCTTCGGTGAAGAGTTCGAACGGCCTGTGCCGGCGTTGCACCCGTGCCCGTCGGACATGTTGTGGATCCGCGGCGTCGACTTCGAGCCCGTGCTCACCACGGTCGCCGCGGTCGAGCGTTCGCGTGAGCGGCTCGCCGACATCCAGGCATCGGTTGCCGGGCAGCCCGCCGGGTCGTGAATCTCTTCTTCGACCTCGACGGCACCGTCGTCGACGTCGCAGCTCGACATCACGAGACGTATCGACGGGTCGTCGATGCGGTCGGCGGTGAGGCGTTGCCGATCGAGGTCGTCTGGCCCGCCAAACGCAGCGGCACCAAGTGGGGTGAGTTGCTCGGTGCTTCCGGCGTGGACCTCGACGAGGGCGAGTTCGTCCGGCGCTTCGCACACACCGTCGAGCAGGCCGAGCTCCTGGCGTTCGACACGCTCCTCGCACCTGGGTGCATCGAAGCGCTCGCTACGTTCGCTCGTGTCTACCTCGTCACCCACCGCTGGCACCGCCACAACCTGCTGGCGCAGCTCGACGCGCTCGGCCTGCGGCCCCATTTCGCCGACGTCCTCAGCGCGCCCGCGCAGCCGGGGGACCGGACCGCCAAGGCCAGGATGCTCGGTGACCTCGCGTCCCGCGGTGACGTGATGATCGGCGACACCGAATCCGACGTGCTGGCCGCCCACGAACTCGGCATCCGATCGGTCGCAGTCCGATCCGGCCTGCGCGACGATCAGTTCCTGAGCGCGCTCGACCCGACCTGGCTCGTCGACGACATCTCCGCCCTTCCCGAGCTCTTGGAGCACACGACATTCCAGTTGTGAGTTGATTCCAGTTGTGAGTCGGTTCCGTTCCGACGGCCGGTCTCGCGAGGCAAGGCGAGAACGCGCTGCGAGGATGTCGAGATGCGAACCCTGACCGCACTGCTCGCGCTCGCGCTGCTCGCCGCCGCGTGTGGCTCCGACAGCGACGACGAGACCGCTCCGGAGGAGACGACGGCCGTGACGTCGACGACCGATGCGCCGACCACGACTGCCGTCACCACCACGGCGGCGCCGACCACCATCGCAGCACCCACGACCGTTGCTCCGACGACGACGGCGCCGCTCACCACCGAGCCCGGGCCGACCACGACGACGCCGTCACACAGCGACGACCTGGAAGCGGTCGAGCTCATCGGCGACGGTCCGTACACCGTCGGCTCGTTCAACATCCTGCTCGACGGCACCGAGAACGGTCGCCCGCTCGCCGTCCAGGTCTGGTTCCCGCTCGCCGACGGCGTCAGTGCGGAGCCGATGAGCTACACGTTCATCACCGGTGACTCGTACCCGTCGCCACGAGCGCTCGACATCACTGCGGACGACAGCAACACCTCGGCCGACGGGCCGTTCCCGCTGGTGGTCTACTCGCACGGTTCCGGCGGCCTCCGCTTCATCCACAGCGACTACACCGAGGTGCTCGCCAGTCACGGCCACGTCGTGGTGGCACCGGACCACGTCGGCAACACGGCCGTCGAACAGTTCCTCGGTTCCGAGGACGACCGCGACACCGTGGCGTTCAATCGCGTCAGCGACATCACCTGGGTGCTCGACACCGTCTTGTCCGGTGACCGTGGCCTCGGCCCGATCCAGGCCATCGTCGACCCGGAGCGCATCGCCGTCACCGGCCACAGCTTCGGCGGCTTCACCTCGTATGGCATCGCCTCCGGGTTCGAGAACGCCGTCGGCACCGTCCCCGCCGACGACCGGGTCAAGGCGATCATCCCG
Organism: Acidimicrobiales bacterium; assembly: GCA_020631315.1. The sequence goes on along the minus strand of JAHDHM010000079.1, from coordinate 3,735 downwards.
CTGGCACCGGCTGTCGGTGCACGGACCGGTCCGACCCTGCTCACCGACGAGATGCTCGCTCGCATCGAGATCCCCGCACTCGTCATCGCCGGCACCGACGACGGCACCACCCCGGTCGAGCCGAACGTCAACCGGGCCTGGGAGCTGACGAACAGCTCGCCGCACTATCGGCTCGAACTGATCGCCGCCGATCACCAGAGCTTCACCGACGTGTGCGACTACCAGGACGCCTTCGAGGCGGGCCTCGAGGTCACCGCCGTCGTGCGCGGCATCATCGACGAGTTCGCCGCCGCCGGTTGCCAGGAAGGCCAGATGCCCATCCAACGGGTGCAGGACCTCACGAACACGTTCGTGCTGCGGTTCCTCGACTCGGTGTTCGGCGAGGGCGAGATGATCGACCCTGCCGTGTCGAGTGCAGGTGCCGACACGATCTACCGAGCCAAGTAGTCGCGGGTTGGCTGGGGTGGGCGGAGTCCGCCTTGCCCTCGGCGCAGCAGTGCTCGGCCTGCTGCTCGGTGGTCTCGAACTCGCCCAGTGGGTCCAGGAGACTCGTGGCACCCCGCTGCTGGTCGGTGTGACGTCGTCGTCGCCGAGCCAGATCGAGCTCGGTGGCTGTGCGGGGGAGCGGATCACCCGCGTGGTCATCGGCGATCCGCGCAGCCCGACCTGGCAGCTCGACGGCGACGGCTCCACCGGGCAGACGCTGGAGTTCGGCGAACCCCCGCAGGGAATGACGACGACGCGTGGCCCTGGTGTCTTGCCCGGCTCGTCGGAGCGCCTGTCGATCAACGTCGTCACCGACCGGCGAGCGGTGTCGACCGGCGTGTGGCTTCCGGTGCGCGTCGACGGCGTCGCATCTGGCCGAGCCTCGTTCGATGGCGTTGCGGCGTTCCGCGCGGCCGCCGTCGACGCCTCACCGTGCTCCGCGACGCCGTGGTGGCACCGACCACCGGCCTGGCTCGGCCCGGCCCTGCTGGCGTTGGCCATGCTCGCCGCCGTGTTCGGCATGACGTTCAGGCGCCCGGATACCGCCCGGTCAGAAGCCGATGACGAAGCGGGCGCCGCCTGAAGGGCTCTCCTCGCAGCGCACGTCGGCGTCATGGTCCGCAGCGATCGAGGCGACGATCGCCAGCCCGAGACCGGCGCCTCCGTCATGACGGCTGCGGGCGTCGTCGAGCCGGACGAACCGGTCGAACACCCTCGTGCGGTCATCGGCAGGTACACCGGGGCCGTCGTCGTCGACCACGATCGTCGGTGCAGGCTCGTGCTGCACGGTGACGACCACCTCGGAACTTGCGTGGGCCGTGGCATTGCGAACCAGGTTCTCGATCGCCCGCCGGAGACGAACCCGATTGCCGACGATCTCGACCGCGCCGTCGCCCACGACACGGACCTCCACGGAGTCGGCCACATCGAGATCCGACACGACGTCTCGCGCCAGACCGACCAGGTCGAACGCAGCCACATCGCCGGCGCCACCGTGGTCGGCCAACTCGGTGAGATCGTCGAGCACCGCCTCCAGGCGGCGTACACCGTTGCCCAGCGCGTTGGCGGTGGGAGCGAGTTCGGCGGGCATTCGAGAATCCGCGGTCACGAGTTCGGCCGCGCCCTTCACGGCGGTCAACGGTGAGCGCAGCTCGTGGGAGGCGTCGGAGACGAACTGCCGTTGTCGGACGAGTCCGTCGTCGAGCCGGTCGAGCATCTCGTTCAAGGTCACCGTGAGCGCAGCGAGTTCGTCGCCGGACGCCGGTACCGGGAGCCGATCACCCGAGTTCGACGGAGCGATGCGGCCCGCCTCGTCGGCGATCGACCGCACGGGCCGCAGCGCTCTGCCGACGATCCACCAGATCGCCAGGCCGCCCAGAACCACCAAACCGGGAACGATGATCCACAGCGCGGTGGTCAGCCGGTCGATCGATCTGGCCGTGATCGCGAACGGCGACCTGGCGATGAGGGTGAGGTCGCCGGCGGTCGGTGACTCGACCTCTCGCTGGGTCTCGAACCACTGGTCGGTGCCGACCGCGGTGATGATCCCGCCGACGGCCACGTTCTGCGCCGTGCCGTCCGGCAGCAGCGTGAGCGGGTCGATGCCCAACTCCGCCAGTTCCTCATCCGTCAGTTCGTCGAACTCGGCGACACCGAACGCAGCACTGGCTTCCAGTGACGCCAGGAGCTCGATGAGCTCGGCTTCGGAACTCACCACGACAGGCGACTCGAACGACAAGGCCGCCGCGTCGATGAGTGCACTGTCGACGGCTGTCGCCTCGACCGCCGGCACGTCCTGGAACAGGATCGGTGCGAAGCCGACGTTGACGATGCTGCCGGCACTGTCGAGGATGAGGAACTCGGTGCCGTCGGCGCCGGCGGGGATCCGAAGTGCCGCCGGGTCGGCGCCTGCGGTGATCTCGTCCGCCAGACCGTCGAGCACCTCGTTGTTCTGGGCTTCGGTGTCCGCACGCAGGGAGGCCGACAGCGTCGCTGCCGTCACCCAGCCGCCGATGCCCAACACGAGGGCGAGCGCCACCACGCCCGCTGCGGTGATGCGTGCCCTCAGCGAACGGGGCCTCATGCCCGCACCCGGTAGCCGAGACCTCGCACGTTCTCGATCGTGTCGCGACCGAGCTTGTTCCGCAGGTAGCGGAGGTAGACGTCGGCGATGTTCGGATCTCCGTCGAAGTCGAGACCCCACACCTCGGTGACGAGATCGAGTCGAGAGATCGGGGTCGAGCCCGCCCGCAGGAGCGCTTCGAGCACATCTGCCTGCCGGCCCGTGAGCTCGATCGGCTCTCCGTCGAGCGAGCACTCGCGGGTGGACGGGACGAGGCGGACACCGCCGCGCACCAGTTCGCCGGTTGCGGACTGGGAGCCGCCTCGGCGAAGCAGTGCGCGGACTCTGGCCTGGAGGACGTTCGGCGAGAAGGGCTTGCGGAGGTAGTCATCGGCGCCGCTGTCGAGACCGTCGGTCTCGTCGTACTCGCCGGCCTTCGCGGTGAGCATGAGCACCGGCACGTCGCTGCCTGCTTCGCGTAGTTCTCGGCAGACGACGTAGCCGTTCTTGCCGGGCATGAGTACGTCGAGAACGACGGCGCCGTAGCTGCCTTCCTTCGCCATCCACAGTCCGTCGACGCCGTTGCTGGCTCGGTCGACGTCATGGCCGTCAGCCCGGAGGGTCTGTTCGATGACGACGGCGATGTCGTCGTCGTCTTCCACGATCAGCAGGCGCATGACGTCTCCGAAGGTACCGAGGGGCTCATGCCGCAGGCCGGATCGCGTCGGCCGGGTCGAGTCGTGCTGCTCTGACTGCCGGGTAGAGGCCGGCGAGGGCACCGATGGCCAGGGCGCCGACGATGCCGAGCACGAGAGCCTCCGCCGGTAGGTCGACGAGCCATCCCTGGCGACGTGCGTAGAACGTCGTCACGCCGAAGCCGACGGCCACGCCGAGCACGCCGCCGAGGAGCGAGAGCAAACTGCTCTCGACCACGAACTGGTTGCGCACATGGCGTCGCGTTGCGCCGAGGCTGCGGCGGAGACCGATCTCGGATCTGCGTTCGAGGACGCTGATCACCATCACGTTGGCGATGCCGACGCCGCCGACCAACAAGGCCACGGCGCCGAGACCGAGCAGCAGGTTCTGCAGGTTCTCGTCGACCTCGGCACGTGCGGCGAGCGCGTCGCTGGGGCGGGCGACCTGCACCTCGTTCGGGCTCCCGGGGCTGGCGGTGCGAGCGAGCACGT
>JAHDHM010000078.1:8870-11394 GCA_020631315.1 Acidimicrobiales bacterium | reverse complement strand
GATCGGCGAGCGAGGTCGAGGCCCACGGCGAGTCGATGGTCGAGTGGTACTCGCCGGACACGTCGGCGACCGGCGGGGTGCTCACAGCACCGACGCCGGCGGTGCGATGTGCCCACAGCGTCGCCCGGTCGATGGCGGCTTGGATGCCGGCTTCGCTGGTGTCGGGCGACGCGGCGTAGCCGTGCCCGCCGCCGGCCCAGACGGTGACCAGCACGCCGCCGTCGACCGAGGTGTGGATGGGTTCGACGACGCCGTTGCGGACGAGCAGCTGCTCGCTCGTCTCGGTCATGTGGCGCATCGAGCAGTGGTCGACGCCTGACGGCATGAGTGCCGTGAAGCGACCGACGAGAGTGTCTTCAGCCAGTGCCATCCGCCGACTCTATGGCGGGGACCGGCGCTCAGACGAGCAGCGCGTCGGTGACGACGTGGACGAGGGCGGGGCCGTCGTGGGCGATGGCGTCGGCCAGGGCGTCGTCGAGCTGGTCGGCCGAGGTGACCTTGATGCCCTTGGCGCCGCACAGCTCCGCGAAGGCGGCGAAGTCCGGGTTGTGGAGCGAGGTCTGCCACACGTCGTATTCGACGGCGCGCTGTTCCTTCGAGATCTTGCCGAGCTCGTGGTTGTCCATCAGCACGTGGGTGATGTTCATGCCGTACTTCACGGCGGTGGTGAGCTCCATGGCGTACTGCCCGAAACCGCCGTCACCGCTGACGGAGATGACCGGACGGTTCGAACCGTCAGCCTGGACGGCGGCCCAGCAACCCATGGCCGCCGGGAGACCGAAGCCGATCGAGCCGAGGTAGCCCGACATCAAGACCGTCTGGTTCTCGACCTCGAAGTAGCGGCCGAACGAGTACGTGTTGTTGCCGACGTCGACGGCCATCACGGCATCGGCCGGTACCTGCCGGCTCATGGCCGCCATCAGCGCGGCAGCACCGAGGCCCTTGCCGGCGTCGTCGTCGACACGTCGAGCCTTCTCCTCGCGCCAGATGGCCCACCGTTCGGCGACCTCGGAGGTCAGGTCCCGGCAGTTCGTCTCGGTGGACTCGAGACCGGCGCGCAGCAGGTCCGCGGTGACGGCGACGTCGCCGAGGACGGGGATCTCGACGGGATGGAAGCGGCCGAGCGCCATCGGGTCGTGGTCGATCTGGACGATGGGCTTGTACGGGGCGATGCCGGTGTGGTTGGAGAACGATGCGCCGAACGCGACCACGAGGTCGGACTCGTTCATGAACCACGACGCGATCGGGGTGCCGGAGCGACCCATGACGCCGCAGCCGAGCGGGTGGGTGTCGCTGATCTGGCCCTTGGCCTTGAACGTCGTGACGACCGGTGCGCCGATCGACTCGGCCAGTTCGGTCACGGCGGCCATGCCCTCGCGGGCCCCGGCGCCGACGATGATCACCGGCCGTTCCGCCGCAGCGATCTTGGCGACGGCGTCGGCGAGCACGGAAGCGTCGGGCGCCACGGCCCGGCTTCCGGTTCGGCCTTGTGGCCCACCGGCGGGTGTGTCGGGGTCGACGGGCATCGGCTGGACCTCGTCGGGGAGCACCAGGTGTGCGACGTCGCGTTCGACGATCGCGGTCTTGCACGCGAGCGTCATCAGCTCAGCGGGGTTCGCCGTGGAGTGGACACTCTCGGAGAACCGGGCGACGTCGGCGAAGGCCGCTTCGAGGTCGAGGTCCTGGAAGGCACCGCGGCCCTTGTCCTTCGACGGCACCTGACCCGACAGGGCCAGCACCGGGGCCCGGTCGACCTTCGCGTCGTACAGGCCGGTCATGAGGTTGGTGGAGCCAGGGCCGGCGATGCCGAAGCAGCCGGCGGGCGTGCCGGTGAGCTTGCCGTAGGCGGTGGCGGCGAACGCTGCCGCGCCTTCGTGGCGGATGCCGATGAAGGTCAGGTCACCGCGTTCTTCTGCACGGCGCATCGCGTCGGCGAACCCGAGGTTGGAGTGGCCGACCATGCCGAAGACGTGGGTGACGCCCCAGTTGGTCATGGTCTCGACCAGCACGTCGGACACCGTGCGCTCCGGTGCGGTCTCGACGGGCAGCGCGACCCAGACCTCGGACCCGCGGACTTCGGTGGTGAAGCACTCGGGAGCGTCCGAGAAGCCTTCGGGCGGTTGGCCCGTCAGCGGGTCGTAGTCGTAGCCGTGCCACGGGCACCGCAGCCAGCCGTTCTCGATCGAACCCTCACCGAGCGGTCCGCCCTGGTGGGGGCAGTGGTTGTCGAGGGCGCCGAACTCGCCGCCGACGTTGGCGAGGCACAGGCTGCGATGGCCGGCGGTCACGGTCGTGACCCGGCCGTCGTCGAGATCTCCGACGTCGGCAACGTGATGCCACTCGAGCTCCGTGTCGTCGTCCGTTGCTGTGTCGTTCTCGTCGGTCATCGTGCTCCTGCTCCGATTCCTGGTGTCGTCGGTCGTCGTCGGCTGCGTTCGTGTCCGCGGCGTACGGGTGTGGAATCCGGTGGTGGCCCGATTCCTTCCCTGCGATGAGATCCCGCCATGAGATCCCGCCATGAGAT
>JAHDHM010000078.1:5507-8860 GCA_020631315.1 Acidimicrobiales bacterium | reverse complement strand
GTCGTCGGTCGTCGTCGGCTGCGTTCGTGTCCGCGGCGTACTCCGGTGCTGGCCCGATTCCTTCCATGAGATCCCGCCATGAGATCCCGCCATGAGATCCCGCCATGAGATCCCGCCATGAGATCATTGCGCGGTGACGAACGCTCCGCTGACGATCGAGGTGACCCGTGGTGGACGGGTCGAGAGCAGACATCGCGTCGACGCGGTGATCTCCGACGGTGACGGCGACATCGTCGCCGCCTGGGGCGATGCGCAGCGTCCGACCCAGCCGCGGAGCGCGATCAAGGCGATCCAGGCGATCCCGCTGATCACCTCGGGCGCTGCCGACGAGGCCGGCCTGACCGATGTCGAGTTGGCGCTCGCATGCTCGAGTCACAACGGCGAGGCCGGGCACGTGGCTGCGGTCGAGGCGTGGTTGGGTGCGATCGGGCTCGACGGCGACGTGCTCGAGTGCGGGGCGCACGTGCCCTACTACCGGCCGGCCGCCGACGCGATGCTGCTCGCCGGCGAGGCCCCTCGACGCGTCCACAACAACTGCTCCGGCAAGCACTCCGGATTCGTCCACACGGCGACCCATCTCGGTGACGACCCGACCGGGTACCTCGCACCGTCGCATCCGCAGCAGGTCAGGGTGACCCGCATCAGCAGCCGACTGACCGGCGCCGACGTGAGCGGTCAGCAGCCTGGCGTCGACGGCTGCGGCATTCCGGTGTGGACGTTCCCTCTGCACGGGTTGGCCCGCGGCTGGGCGAGGTTGTCGAGCGGGTCGGGCCTCGACGCCGACGATGCTGCTGCCGGCAACCGGCTGCTCGGCGCGATGGTCCGCCAGCCCTGGTACGTGGCCGGCACCGATCGGCACTGCACGAACGTCATGTACGCCCACGGCGGCCGCATCGCAGCGAAGACGGGTGCCGAGGGTGTGTTCTGCGCCGTCGATCGCGAGACCGGCCGCGGTGTCGCGCTCAAGTGCGACGACGGTGCGTCGCGGGCCGCGGAACACGCGCTCGACTGGGTGCTGGCGCGGCTCACCAAGGTCGAACCGCCGGCACCGGTCGTGTTGAAGAACTGGGCCGGCACCGAGGTCGGTGAGATCCGCGTCAAGCAGCAGTAGGCAGCCGGCTCGCTGGTTGATTGCGGGGCGCTCGCCGGCCGTCTAGAGCAGCACGCCGCCGTACGGCACGCCCGCGAGGTGAGCCAGATCGCGATCGAACGTCGTCAGGTCGGCGAGTTCCATGTCGTGCACCGACGAGTGTCCACACGCTCGGGCCACGACCTGCATCAGCTCGGCCGACGCCTCGAAGAAGCGAGCCAGGCGTTCGGCGGCCTCCTGAACGGGAAGACGATCGCGCAGGTGCTGTTGCTGGGTGGCGATGCCGACCGGGCAGTTGTTCGAGTTGCAGGCTCGCATGCCGAGGCAGCCGATGGCCTGCATCGCCGAATTCGACACCGCGATGGCGTCCGCACCGAGTGCGAGCGCCTTGATGAAGTCGGTGTGGGTGCGCAGGCCACCGGTGATGACGAGGGTCATGTCGGAGTCGGCTGCATCGAGATGACGGCGGGCACGGGCCAATGCCGGGATGGTGGGGACCGAGATGTGGTCGCGGAACACCTTCGGTGCTGCACCGGTGCCACCGCCGCGGCCGTCGAGGATGACGTAGTCGCAGCCGATGGCGATCGCTGCATCGAGGTCGTCCTCGATCCGCTGGGCCGACAACTTGGCGCCGATGGGGATGCCGCCGGACGCTTCTCGCACCTCGGCGGCGACCTCGCGGTACGCCTCCGGCGAGGTGAGGTCGGGGAAGGTGGCAGGGGAGATCGCGTCGCTGCCGGGTTCGAGTCCTCGAACCTCAGCGATCTTGCCCTTCACCTTGATGCCGGGCAGATGTCCACCCGTGCCGGTCTTGGCGCCCTGACCGAACTTGAAGTGGAACGCCTGGACGTCACGGACCTTGTCGATCGACCAGCCGAAGCGGCCCGAGGCCAGCTCGTAGAAGTACCGGGAGTTCTCGGCGTGCTCTTCGGGGAGCATCCCGCCCTCGCCGGAGCAGATGCCGGTGCCGGCCAGCTCGGCACCGCGGGCGAGGGAGACCTTCGCCTCTTCGGACAGCGCGCCGTACGACATGTCGGACACGAACATCGGGATGTCGAGCTCGAGTGGCTTCGCTGCGGTCCGACCGATGACAGTCGTGGTCGACACGTCGACGTCGTCGAGCAGGGGCCGGCGGGCCAGCTGTGCGGTGACGATCTGGATGTCGTCCCACTTCGGCAGCGACGGTCCGGCGACCCCCATCGAGGTGACCGGGCCGTGGTGACCGACCTTCGAGAGACCGTCGTTCGCGAGCTGGCGGATCAGACCGACGTGCGGCTCCTCTGGTGTGCCGTGGTGGTCCTGGTAGGCACCCTGGTAGGCCTCGCGGTCATAGGGCTGCGGGTTGTCGGCAGCCCACAGCGCGATCTCGTCGGCGTCGACCATCACCTGGTCGTCCTCGACCCACGACCCGAACTTCGCGAGGCGCTCGTCGTTCGCGTAGGCGCTGATGCCGGTGCGGAAGCGGAAGTCCCAGCCGTGAACACCGCAGATCAGATCGTCACCGGAGATGTGGCCGTCGGCCAGCAGGGCGCCACGATGGGCGCAGCGGCCGTAGAGCACCGAATGGTTGTCGTCGAAGCGGACGATCACGAGGTCGACACCCTCGACCAACGCGCCGACGGGCTGGCGGTCGGGCAGTTCGCTGAACGTGGCGATGACGGTCGGTCGCATGGTGCTCTCCAGGGTCGAGTGGTGTGATCCTGCCACGCCGAACCCGGTCCGTCCGGCTGGCGTTCCGTTCAGATGACGGCGAAGCGATCCCGCACTAGACAGACCGCTGTGGATGCCGCGGACATCGCCATCGTCGCTGCGCTGGTCATCGGCTACTCGACCATCGCCGGACGTCTCGACCGGTGGTCGATCTCGATGCCGTTGGTGTTCAGTGTCGTCGGGATCGTGGTCGGCGGTGACGTGCTCGGCATCGTGGACGTGCCGGTCGACGACGAGTTCGTCGGCCTGCTCGCCGAGGCCACGCTCGTGCTGGTCCTCTTCGCGGACGCGTCACGCATCGACCCGCGGCGCCTCCGTCGATTCGTGGGACTGCCGGTGCGCCTGCTGGGTGTCGGCTTCCCGCTCACCGTGGCCGCCGGCACGCTGCTCGGCCTGTTGCTGTTCCCCGATTTCGACGTGTGGGACGCGGCGCTGCTGGCCGCAGTGCTCACGCCGACCGACGCCGCGCTGGGTCAGGCTGTCGTGTCGAGTCCGGTCGTGCCCGAACTGCACGTCGAAACGACGGCGGTCGGTCGCCGCTCCGCTGCCCGGC
>JAHDHM010000078.1:0-5497 GCA_020631315.1 Acidimicrobiales bacterium | reverse complement strand
CGCGGTCCCGGTGGTCGCCGTGACGCTCGCCGTCGCTGCTTCGACCGGCGATCGCGCCGGCGGCGAGTGGGCGCAGTTCGTGGCCGAGCAGATCGGCCTCGGTGTCGTGGTCGGCGTCGCGGCAGGCTCGATCGGATGGCTGCTCGAACGGGCGGTCGAGCGAGGCATCACCTCAGATGGTTTCGCCCATCTCGCAGCGTTGGCGACGGCGGTCCTGGCCTTCGCCGGGTCGGACGCCGTCGGGGGCAATGGGTTCCTCGCTGCGTTCGTCGCGGGCGTCGTGTTCGGTTCGTGTTCGACGATGTCGGAGCACGTGGTCGAGTTCGCCGAAGAGGAGGGTCAGCTGCTGTCGGCGTTGACGTTCCTGGTGTTCGGTGCACTCATCGCCGGGCCGGCGTTCGAGCAGCTCGACGTGCGCACGTTCGTGTATGCCGTCGGCTCGCTCACGGTCGTGCGGATGATCCCGGTCGCCGTCTCGCTCGTCGGGTCGGGCCTGCGGTTGCCGAGCGTGGCGTTCGTCGGCTGGTTCGGCCCACGCGGTCTGGCGTCGATCATCTTCGCCTTCGAGGTCGTCGAGGAAGGCGAACACCTCGCCGCCGCCGGCGACATCGGCGCAGTGGTGACGTGCACGGTGCTGCTGTCCATCGTCGCCCACGGCGTGACGGCGACGCCGCTCTCGAAGGGCCTCGGCGCATGGGTGCGTGGCCGACACGCATCGCCGGCCGGTGCCGCCGAGAGCCCTATCACGGAGATGGGTGACGCGCCGGACCTGCGGACCCGCAGAAGCATGTGACATGTCCCACCAGGTGAGGGTCGGAACAAATCGGCTGTTGCATCCGTTACACCACATGCGCCCGAAAGACGGGCACCCCAGGAGACACCGGACCGGCTTCCACCTCCCCCCACCCGAGAAGCGGTCCGATGACAAGGAAGCGAGACAACATGACGGTCGCCCCGGACAACAGCCTCGAGGACGAGATCGCGGTACTGCTCGCCGAACGTCCTGAGATCAGCGCCGAAGCCACCTTGGTGCGCGACACCCTCGTCGCCCATGGCCTCGAGACGCCGATGATCGACAACGGCCTCACCCGTGAGGAGAAGTACGAACGCATCAAGGCGTCGATGACCGAGGTGGTCGAGACCCTCGGCCTCGATCTCTCCGACGACAGCCTCGCCGAGACCCCCCATCGCATCGCCAAGATGTACGTGCGCGAGATCTTCTCGGGCCTCGACTACGCCGAGTTCCCGAAGCTGTCGGTCATCGAGAACAAGATGGGCGCCGACGAGATGATCAAGATCCGCGAGATCGATCTCACCAGCACCTGCGAGCACCACTTCGTCACGATCGACGGCTTCGCCAAGGTCGCCTACATCCCGAAGGACAAGATCATCGGGCTGTCGAAGATCAACCGCATCGTGCGGTTCTTCGCTCAGCGTCCGCAGGTCCAGGAGCGTCTCACCCGCCAGATCCTCGTCGCGCTGCAGACCCTGCTCGAGACCGAGGACGTCGCCGTCAGCATCGACGCCACGCACTACTGCGTGAAGTCCCGCGGTGTCATGGACTCGAACTCCCAGACCAGCACCACCGCACTCGGTGGCTGCTTCCGGGAGAACATCCACACCCGTGCGGAGTTCCTCAACCCCTGAGCCGGGGCGAACAACCGAATCGACGTACGGAGGGGCGCCCACGGGTGCCCCTCCGGCGCGTTCGGGCCCGCACGGGAGCTCTGAGGCTCAAGTGCACGATTCGATGTGTCGTTGACCTGTCGGCAGGCAACACGTGGGCTGCAGAGAAGGGCGCGAGATGTTCGGAACGATGCGGGGCAAGGCGCTCCATCTGGGTCGACGAGGCCTCGGCATGGCGACCGTGGCGATCTTGGCCGTGGTCATGCTGCTGCCGGGGATCAGTGGTGCGTTGACCTCTGGTGAGGAGCACGCCACGGACTCCTTCACGATCGGTGAGATCGCCGAGGAGATCGGCGCCGCCCAGCTCTACGACCTGGGCCTCTCCGGCGAGGGCGTGACGGTCGCCGTCATCGACACCGGCGTGGCCGACGTGTCGGGCCTCGACGGCGACGACAAGGTCATCCACGGGCCCGACCTGTCGTTCGAGGCGGGTGTACCGGAGCTCTACAACCGCGACTCGTACGGTCACGGCACGGTGATGGCGTCGATCATCGCCGGCGACGAGCGGGGCCGGCAGGGCTTCCAGGGCATCGCTCCCGGCGCCCGAATCCTGTCGGTGAAGGTCGCCGACAACACCGGTGCCGTCGACGTGAGCCAGGTCATCGCCGCGATCGACTTCGTGATCGAGACGAAGGACGAGACCGGTGCCCGCGTCATCAACCTCTCCTATCGCACCGACGGCGGTGACGACCCGTCGACCGATCCGCTGATCGCGGCCGTCGAGCGTGCCTGGGACGCCGGCATCGTCGTGGTCGTGTCCGCTGGCAACGACGGCGACGAGACCGGCCGCCTCGGCAACCCGGCGCTGTCGCCGTACGTGATCGCCGTTGCCTCGAGTGGGCAGTCGAACAAGGACGGCCTCGAGGTCTCGTCGTTCTCGAACAACGGCAACAAGAACCGGGCACCGGACATCACCGCACCAGGCGACCGTGTGCTCGGCCTCGCCGCTCCCGGTTCGCGCCTCGTCCAGGAGAACCCGGGTGCCTTCATCGACGATCGATTCCTCCGTGGCAGCGGCACCAGTCAAGCCGCCGCCGTGGTGTCGGGCGCAGTGGCGCTGCTGCTCGAGGCCCAGCCGGACCTGACGCCCGACGACGTGAAGCTCGCGCTGATGCTCGGCGCCGACGACAAGAAGGACCGGACGCTGTCGGCGGCCCACAAGGACAAGAACGTCGAAACCCTCACCGGCGATCTGACGGAACTGGACGGGTGGGGCGACGTGCTCAAGGCACGTGAGAAGGTCGCCAAGGAGCTGGAGAAGCTCGCCGAGGCTCAGGCCGATCTCGCCGAGGCGCTCGCCGCCGGCGACGAGAAGGAGATCGAGAAGGCCGAGAAGAACGTCGCGAAGGCCGAGGCGAAGGTGGCCAAGGAAGAGGCGAAGGTCGCCGAGGCCAAGGCGAAGATCGCCGATTCGGCCCAAGCGACCGCAGGGCTCGAGAAGCTCGCCGAGAAGTGGGGCGGCGACAAGCTCGGCAAGATCAAGCTCGACAAGGAGCTCGGCGCCGGCTGGATCAACATCGCTCGTGCCGTCCAGTACGGACCGATCGGCGTCGCTCAGGACCATCCTCGATCCGACGGTTCGGGCAGTCTCGACGCCGCTCGTGGCTCGGCGATCGCTCTGACGCCCGACGGCACCGAGATCGTGGGCGACGTGACGTTCGCCGGGTCGACCTGGTCTGGTTCGACGTGGTCGGGCAGCACGTGGTCCGGGTCGACGTGGTCGGGCAGCACCTGGTCTGGATCCACGTGGTCGGGCAGCACCTGGTCTGGCTCGACGTGGTCCGGTTCCACCTGGAGTGGCTCGACCTGGTCGGGCAGCACGTGGTCTGGTTCGACGTGGTCGGGCAGCACGTGGTCTGGTTCGACGTGGTCCGGCTCGAGCTGGTCGGGAGCCGAGTGGGACTGACCTCATCGCCGACATGAACTGAGCGCATCTCGACGGCGCGCTCGACGAAGGACGCCCCACGCGGGCGTCCTTCGTCGCGTCCCGACCAAAACGTCATCGTTTCGTCATGGCCAGCAGCTCAAGGCGTGGGCCCGGAACTGCCGTTCTCTTCGATGGCAACTGAACGCAGAAGGGCAGATCAACCAATGTTCACGTCACCGAGGTTCAAGGTGTTGCACCTTGGCCGGCGGGGTCTCGGCGCCGCTACGGCCGCGATGCTCGCTGTCATCCTGATGCTCCCGGGTATCAGTGGTGCCCTCACATCGGGTGAGGAGCACGCAGGAGATTCATTCACGATCGGCGAGATCGCCGATCGGATCGGAGCAACGGCGCTGTACGACGCCGGGGTGACCGGTGAGGGCGTCACCGTCGCCGTCATCGACACGGGCGTCGCGGACGTTCCCGGTCTCGACGGCGAGGGAAAGCTCTACCACGGGCCGGATCTGTCGTTCGAAGCCGGCATCCCGGAGCTGTACAACCGTGACTCGTTCGGCCACGGCACCGCGATGGCGTCGATCATCGCCGGCAACGACGGTGTCGAGGGCGGTTTCCGTGGCATCGCCCCGGACGCCACGATCCTGTCGATGAAGGTCGCCGACAACTCCGGTTCGGTGGACGTCACGCAGGTGATCGCGGCCATCGACTTCGTCATCGAGACCAAGGACGACACCGGCGTTCGGGTCATCAACCTCGCCTACCGCACCGACGGTGGCCAGGACCCGGCAACGGATCCGCTGATCGCCGCGGTCGAGCGTGCGTGGGACGCCGGCATCGTCGTCGTCGTCTCCGCCGGCAACGACGGTGGCAAGTCGCTCGGCAACCCGGCGCTGTCGCCGTACGTCGTCGCCGTCGCCGCATCGTCCGAGCTGTCGACGCAGACGACCGACTTCAGCAACGGTGGTGACAAGGAGCGCACACCGGACATCACCGCTCCGGGCGAGCGTGTGCTGGCCCTCGCATCGCCCGGCTCTCGTCTGGCTGAGGAGTATCCGTCGGCGTTCATCGACGATCGCTTCATGCGTGGCTCCGGCACGTCGCAGGCAGCTGCGGTCGTCTCCGGCGCTGCCGCGCTGCTGATCGACCAGGACCCGTCGATGACCCCCGACGAGGTCAAGGCCGCCCTGATGCTCGGCGCCGACGCCAGCTCTGCCGGCGGCGACTGGACCCTGAACAACAGCCAGCAGTCCAGCTATGGCCCCCACTGGTCCGACGACTGGACCGGCTCGCAGATCGGCTCGCTGAAGCTCTCGAAGAGCAACGGCGCCGGCTACCTGAACGTCAGCCGCTCGGCCGGGCTCGATGTCGCCGGGTTCGATCAGCCGCACGCCAAGTCGGACGGCACCGGCTCGCTCGACGACGCCCGTGGCACCGTCATCGCGACGTTCCCGGACGGCACCGAGATCACCGGCGACACGGACTTCACCGGCTCGACCTGGTCGGGTTCGACCTGGTCCGGCAGCACGTGGTCCGGTTCGACCTGGTCCGGCTCCACCTGGTCCGGCTCCACCTGGAGCAGCTCCAGCTGGTCGGGCAGCACGTGGTCCGGTTCGACGTGGTCGGGTTCCACCTGGTCGGGTTCGTCGTGGTCGAGCAGCAGCTGGAGCAGCTCCAGCTGGTCGAGCTCGAGCTGGTCGGGTTCCACCTGGTCGGGTTCCACCTGGTCGGGTTCATCCTGGTCGGGCAGCAGCTGGAGCGGGTCCTCGTGGTCAGGTTCGAGCTGGTCCGGCGTGAGCTGGTCGAGCCTCTCCTGGTCCAGCGTCAGCTGGAACTGATCCAGCCGTGACCGGACGGCATCGCCCTCCGGTCTGAACATCGCAGCAATTGCAGTTGGCCATCGGCACCCGGGTCTCGTACCCGGGTGCCGAT